>CABSYH010000036.1:0-10660 GCA_902481965.1 uncultured Collinsella sp. | reverse complement strand
CGAGATTCCTCTACGTCTCGTGGGCTCGGAGATGTGTATAAGAGACAGCCTCCAAGACCGAGTGGTGGCCCGCCCCGGAGCTTACCGACTGGATTTATAGCCCGCTTTCGGGTGCCGACGCCGCGAGCGCCCGCGGCTTCGACAAGAACGTGCGCCTGTCGCGCAGCAAGACTACCGCGGGCGTCAAGAGCCTGCTGCAGAGCGTTCAGGGCCAGGTGAGGGGCGCGCGCAAGGCGACGAGCGACGATAACTGGTTTAAGAACGTACCGTGTGTGGTCTCGGACGTGTTCCAGGCGCTGTGGCGTGACAAGCCCGTGACGGCGCTTAAGGCCATGCTTGCCGTTGCCGAGGCGTTGCCCGATCGCGCTCTAGGCGGCCTTGACGGCCAGGCCCGTCGCCAGGCAGAGACGGCTTTGCTGCGCCATGCCATCGACATCCTTATGAACGATGCTCGCGCGCTCGACGTGTCGCAGGCCGCGACCGTGCCGGTTCTCGACGGCGTTCGAACCAGGGTGGACAAGCGCAGTACCGCCTACGATTACGAGACCTACGAGGTCGATCGCACACCACGAGCACAAGTGCGCTTCGCGTCGCTTGCCGATGCGTCGGTTCTGCGCCCTGCCAGCTACGATGCCGTACTGTTTGCCGATGTCGACCTGGACAGCTATCCGCTTTCGCACGAAGAGGGCCCGCTTGCCACGTTGACGGCCGAGCTGCGCCGCGACGGCGTGTCTTTGGAGCCTGCCGCTCTTCTGCGCGTGCGCTTTGGCCGTGCGATGCAGGCGGCGAGCGGTCCGGTCGCGCTCGCCCGCGTGACGCACGATTGCCAGGCACGCGAGTGCTACCCGGCAGCCATATGGACCGAACTGTGGGCACATGCCGAGGCCGCTGGCGCTGCCAAGCCCACGTGCGTGGGCGAAGGCGATATCATCGCCGACTTTGATCCCGCGGCAGGCGAAGGTCTTAGGCGCGAGCGCGTGACCTGTGAGGCCCCTCAGCATTTGAGTGCCGAGGCCGTGCCGTATTTGGTTCTGCGCCGTCGCGATGGCGAGGGCGAGGATGCGCCGCTGGTGCCGCGCCTGACGTCCGCCTCGCAGATCGAGGCCTATTCCACCTGTCCGCTGTGCTGGTTCGTGTCGTATCGCGTGAAGCCCCAGTCCATCGACGCGGGCTTTGGCAACATGGAAAAGGGCAACTTTGTCCACGACGTGCTGGAACATCTGCATGCCCGTCTGCCCCAAGAGGGCATGGAGCGCGTGACTCCCATGAATCTGCCGCGCGCGCAGGACCTGCTGCGCAAAGTCTTTGCCGAGACCCTGACCGAGCACGCCGGCAAGCGCGGTACCGAGGGCCCTCTGGTGCCGCTCTCCCCGGTGGAGGAGCGTCAGGTGGCCGAGATCTTGCCGCAGCTGGAGGGTGTGCTTGCCTATGAAGCCGAGGCGCTGACTCCTTTTGCTCCACGCTACCTGGAGTTTGCCTTTAACGATCTTAAAGTTGAGTATGCCGGTTGGCCACTCGGCGGGCGCATCGACCGCGTGGATGTGGACGCCGAGAACCGCGCCGTGGTAATTGACTACAAGCATCGTTCGGGCGTTGAGGAGTTTAAGCTCGCCGACCCCACGGTGCGTGACGAGGAGACGGGCGAGGCTCCCATCGACGATCCGCGCTGGCTGCCGGCCCATACCCAAACGCTCATCTACGCACAGGCCATGCGTCGGGCACTGGGCTTGGATACCCGCGCGGCGCTCTATTTTTCGACCAAGGGCGGCAAGCCCGCGCTGCGCGGCGCGGCGAGTGCCGAGTTGCTCGAGGAAGAGCGTGGTGACGGTCGCATCCCGGGCCTCAAGAAGGGCTTTCCTGGCGAGGGAGGCAGCATGGACTTCGATGCGCTGCTCGACCGCGTGGAGACTGGCATTGCCGAGCGCCTGCGCGAGCTCGAGGCGGGCGACGTCGCCGCTGTCGATCCGACGTCGGCGCAGGCCGCGCATGCGCGCTGCTTGTATAACCACGAAGGAACGTTTGTAAGGAGGGACGTGTAGACCATGGATCTTTCGACTTTGATGCCGCAACAGCTGCAGATTGTCAAAACGCTCGACCGCCCGCTGTTTGTCTCGGCGGGCGCCGGTTCGGGTAAGACCTTTACCCTCACGCGCCGCATCGTCTATGCGCTCTCGCCCGAATCCGGTCCGTTCGTTGAGCATCTGGACCAGGTGCTCGCCATTACCTTTACCAAAGATGCCGCAGCCGAGATTCGCGACCGCGTGCGCCGTGCGCTTATCGACGAGGGCATGGACGAGGAAGCACTGACCGTCGACGACGCGTGGATTTCGACTATTCACGGCATGTGCTCGCGTATCCTGCGCGCGCACGCGCTGGAGCTGGGCATCGACCCCGAGTTCACGGTGCTCACCGATACCGACGAGCTCATGGACCAGGCTGTTGAGCATGTGCTGGGTCGCGCGACGGCACCCGATGCCGCCCCCGAGCTCGCGGCATCGCTCAAGGCCCTCTATGCCTGGTATCCCATGGCGGGCGAGGGCGGTTCCTTTGGCGGCGGTACGACCATCAAGGGTCTGGTGCGCGACCTGCTGGAGCTGTCGAGCCAGTTGCCGGACGGTATGGACGACGTGCGCGTGGCGCGCGGCCAGGCCGATACCTCGGCACTCGCCGATGCCTATCGCGCGGCGCTGGGCGCAAGCAAGGCCGCGACCGAGAAGGCGCAGGTGGCGCTCGATGCCATCGACGCGTTCGAGGCGAGCGGCAAGACCATGGTCGATGCGGCGCGACTCATGATGTCGTGCACCATGCCGCGCGCGAGCAAGGCATTCCCCAAGGAGCAGGTCGAGCTGCTCAAGGCCGAGGCCGCCGATGCGTTTATCAATATCGTGCTTGCCTGCGGTGGCCCGGCGCTCGATGCGCTGGTGGGTCTGGCCCGTTCCGTCGAGGCCGAGTATCGCGCATTGAAGGCTGCCCAGTCCGCCCTCGATAATAACGACCTGCTGAGTATGGCCTACGAGGCCCTGCGCGATTACCCTGCCATCCGTGCTGCGTACGAGGGCCGCTTTAAGATGGTCATGATCGACGAGTTCCAGGACACCGACCAGATGCAGGTCGATTTGATTCGCTATCTGACGGGCGCGGGGGAGCGCGCGTTGTGCACCGTGGGCGATGCGCAGCAGTCGATCTACCGCTTCCGTGGCGCCGAGGTCGAGGTGTTCCGTCGTCAGGAGCGCAAGGTGGGCTCGTCTGCCGCGCCCGAGGCGACTGCCGTGGCCGATGCCCCTGCCGGCGAACTCGTCAAACTCGTGCGCAACTTCCGCAGCCATGACGAGGTGCTGCGTTACGTGGCACGCGTCTTCGACGGCGACAACGGCGGCCTGATGCAGGGCTTTTTGGATCTTGAGGCGAGCGACGGCCGCAAGGACACGCTGGTGGCAGACGCCTCGCGTCGCCAGGCCCTCTTTGTTGTCGGCGGCAGTACGCAGGAGCGCACACAGGCCAAGGCCCGCGCGATCGCGGAGCGGTTCCGCGTGCTTGCCGATGCCGGCCAGCCCCAGGGCGGCATGGTGCTGCTGCTGGGCCGCATGACCAACGCCGACGTCTACGCCCAGGCCTTCCGCGACCAGGGGCTCGACTGCGTGATCGCAGGCGGCTCAGTCTTTGCCCAAGCAGCCGAGGTGCAGACGGTGCGCGCCCTGGTTTGCGCGCTCGCCAATCCGGCCGATACGGCGCAGGGCCTTATGCCGCTGCTGGCCTCGCCGATGTTTGCGCTGGGCGCCCAGGAGTTTTTGGCGCTGGCGACCAAGCTCGATAGCGAGACGGGGGAGACCTCGCGCCGGAATATCGACGTGGGCATCATGAGTGATTCCGATGTGCCGGGTTTGCAAGACTTGCCGCTCGTGACGCGCGCCCGCGAGGTGCTGCGGTATGCGCTTCGTCGTGTGGGTCGCGATTCGTTCGCGGCGATCGCGCGCGACGTGGTCAACGCTTCGGGCTGGTTCGTGCGTCTGGCGCAGCGCGGCCCCGAGGGCAAGGCCATTGCCGCCAACGTGCTCAAGGCGCTTGATGCCGTGGCTGAGGCTGAGGCCGAGTTCGGTAACTCGCCGCGTTCCATCGCGCTGGCCCTCGATCGCTTCTTGGCGGGCAAGGAAGCCCCGGGTGCCCTCAACGAGGAAGGCGACGGCGCGGTGCGCATCATGACGGTGCATGCCTCCAAGGGTCTGGAATATCCGGTCGTGGCGGTCGCCGAGTGCTTTGGCGTGCGTAAGTCCTCGGGTGCGGCACAGATGGGTCGCGTCGAGGGCGGAGCACAGGTCGTGGCACTGCCGGCACGCTTCGACGGCGTTAAACTCGCGGACGGTACGTTCGTAAAGGGCGATGACGTCAAAAAGCAGTTTGAGCACGCGTTTAAGGGCAAGGGCACGTCGCTGTGGCTGCCGCCGGAGCTCATGGAGGACGTATGCGCGACGGGCTCTCCCGCCGAGGCATTTGCTCGCCTGCGCAACGACGACCTGCAGCTTTCGCTCGAGGAGCGAGCTCGTCTGCTCTATGTCGCCATGACGCGAGCGCGTGAGCTGGTCATTCTGGCGATGGATGCCGGCGTGAGCCGTGGCAAGGTGACGGCGCCGACCTTCGACGTCGAGACCGATCTGACCTACGACGTGCTCCGCCGTATTTTGCCGACCGACGCTCTGGACATGCCGCAGTTTGATGCCGACCGCCTGGTGTTCGACAACTCCCAGCCGGGCGACTACGAGCTCATATCGCTAGCAGACTTTACGTTTGGCGAGCAGGCGTTTGAGGCCAACGCTTCGCTGGATGCCGAGGGCAGGCTTGTTCGTGGCGATGCCGATGCAGATGCTGCTGACGATTCGGCCAGTACAATCGTCCCCGGTCCTGCCGACCCCGAGCCCGATGCGTTTGAGCTCGTGTATCCCCAGGCGGTGGGCGTGCGCATGGGCATCTGTCCGTTTCCGGTGCGTGACTCGTATAGCTACTCGTCAATCGCTGCGGCGCTCCATGCCGAGACAGAAGACCGTGCCGCCGAGGCGCGTGTGCCCATGGACGAGTCCGGCGATGATGCAGAGTCGGATGGCTCGGAGATGACGGATGCAGACGTGGCTGCTGTCGAGCCCGCCGGCAATCCCATGGCGCTGGGCTCGGCCTTCCACGCCGCCTGCCAGTGGCTCATCGAGATGGGTGCCGATGCGCTGCCCGCTGAGCGTGCCGACGCCCTGGCTCGCCTGTGGCACCTGACGCCGGAGCAGCGTGAACGCTTCGACGTTGCCCTGGACCGCTGGCTCAAGTCGGCTGTTCGTGCCGACCTGCTCGCGTGGCCGTGCGTTCGCGCCGAGGTGCCGTTCTTTTCGCTGGGCTGCGAGGACGAGGACATCGCTCGCTACGGCGCATATGCCGAAGGCGCCATCGATGCACTGGCGACGAACCCGGCGGATTCGTCACGCGCGCTGGTCATCGACTATAAGACGGGCGGCACGCCGGACGAGACGCCGGACCAGCTGCAGGAGAAGCACGCCCTGCAGGCGCGCGTCTACGCTGATGTTCTGAGCAAGGCGGGCTTTGAGGCTGTGACCGTCAAGTTCGTCCGCGTGGAGCAGGCCGATCCGACTCTCTTCGTCAATCCCGCCGAGCCCCAAGTAGTCACCTACAACTTCTAGTCCTCAGATAACTTGCGGTGGAATACGGACTGTTTTGGCCAAAAAAGCCGCCAAACAGTCCGCATTTCACCGCAACTGCAAGAGGAGCCGTGTTGGTTTGGCTAGGTTCGGGTGCTGTCCGTGCCGTGCGGTAAAATCGTTCAGTCAGAACACGAACCCGCATCGGAGCTCATCACATGGCATTCGTCCATCTGCACAACCACACTGTCTTTTCCATGCTCGACGGCGCAACCCGTATCCAGGATATGGTCAACCGTGCCGTTGAGCTGGGCATGCCCGCCGTGGCCATTACCGACCACGGCTACATGTATGGCGTGCCCGATCTGGCGCTGGCCTGCGACGCCGTCAACCACAACACGCCCGAGTACAAAACCTGGAGCCACGACAAGGCCTTCTTGGAAAAGGATCGCCGCGACGAGCTGGTGGAGCCCGATCCCGAGGCAAACCCGCGCGAGCATGCCCAGTATGTGAAGGACATGGCCATGTGGGATGAGAAGGGCAACATCGACGAGCTCAAGCCGCCTCTGGTCATCAAGCCCATCTTTGGCTGCGAGGTTTACTTTACGCCGGACGAGACGCTCGCCCGCGACCATAAGCCCGAGCTCTACCACATGATCCTTCTGGCCAAGGACCAGGAGGGCTACGTCAACCTGATGCAGACGGTCTCCGAGGCCGCCGTGCAGGGCTTTTACTACAAGCCGCGCGTGACGCTCGACAACCTGCGCCGCCATGCCAAGGGCATGATCTGCACGAGCGCCTGCATTGCGGGCATCATCCCCAAATACATCGACCGCGGCGACATGGAAGGCGCCATCAAATGGGCCGAGACCTTCCGCGACACCTTCGACCCCGGTGACTTTTATATCGAGATCCAGGAACACGGCATTACCACCGATAACGGCCTGACCGACGAGCAGATGGATCGCACGCTCATCGACATCGCCAAACAGGTGGGCGTCAAGGTCATCGCCACTAACGACTTCCACTATCTGCGCCGCGAGGACGCGCCGGTGCAGGACGTCATCATGTGCATCGGCATGAACGCCAAGGTCGACGACCCCAACCGCATGCGCATGACCGGCTCGGAGTTTTACATGAAGACCGAGGAGGAGATGCGGGCGATGTTCCCGTATTGCCCCGAGGCCTGCGACAACACGCTCGAGATCGCCGACAAGTGCTACGTTGAGCTGGACTGGGACTCTATCATCCTGCCGCGCTTTCCGTTGCTCGATCCCGGCGAGACGCACGAGAGCCAGTTCCGCCGCGAGTGCGAGAAGGGCCTGCGCCAGCACTATGGCGACGACTGGGCCACGCGCGAGATCGGTGGCGTCAACATCAAAGAGCGCTTTGAGTACGAATACAAGGTCATCTGCGACAAGGGCTTTGCCGCCTACTTTTTGATCGTTGCCGAGTACGTGCAATGGGCTAAGGACAACGGCATCGGCGTCGGCCCCGGCCGTGGCTCGGCCGCCGGCGCTATCGTCGCCTACGCCATGAACATCACCGCGTTCGACCCGCTCGAGAACGGCCTGATGTTCGAGAGGTTCCTGTCCCCGCAACGTACCGAGATGCCCGATATCGATATGGACTTCGACGATGAGCGGCGCCTCGAGGTCGTGGAGCACGTTCGCCAGCTCTACGGCCCCGAGAAGGTCACCCACGTCATCACCTACTCGACCATTAAGGCCAAGCAGGCCATCAACGACGCCGCGCGCGTGCTGGACTATCCGGTCTACATGGGCCAGCGCCTGTCCAAGATGGTCTCGAGCGACCCCAAGGTCAAGCTCAAGCAGGTGCTCGAAAAGCAACCCGGCAAAGAGGATCTGTTTAACCCCGATTTTGCCGAGGCCTATAAAAAGGACGACGACGCTCGCCGCATCATCGACACGGCGCTCTCGATCGAGGGCCTCACCCGTGGCGAGGGCGTGCACGCGTGCGCCGTTTTGATCTGCCGTGACCCCGTCAACGAGCACGTGCCCACCAAGCTCGACACCAAGGGCGGCGTCGAGATTACCCAGTACGAGGGCCATACCGTCGCCGACATGGGCCTGCTCAAGATGGACTTCTTGGGCCTGCGCACGCTGACGGTTATCTCCAAGGCCAAGGCCAACATCAAAAAGAACTTCGGCATCGACATCAAAGAGGAAGAGATCCCCTTTGACGATCCCGAGATTTTTAAGCTCATGGGTTCCGGCCATACCGCCGGCGTCTTCCAGGTCGAGTCCGCTGGCATGACGGCCACGATCAAGAACATGAAGCCCACCGAGTACAAACACGTCGTGGCATTGATCGCCCTGTACCGCCCGGGCCCGCTGGGCGCCGGCATGGTCTCGTCCTACATCAACCGTATGAACGGCAAGGAGTCGGCCGTCTCCTACGACGACCGCCTGGACGACATCCTGGGCGAAACCTACGGCACCATGGTCTACCAGGAACAGGTTATGCTCATCTCCGTCGAGATGTGCGGCTTCTCCAAGGGCGAATCGGACTCGCGTATCCGTAAGCCCGTGGCTAAGAAAAAGATTAAGCTGCTCACGTCGACGGTGCTCCACTGGGAGGATGGTTCGGACGAGACCACCTACGACCACTGGATGAACGGCGCTATCAAGAACAACTACACGCGCGAGGTCGCCCAGAAGATTTGGGACGATGTCCTTGAGTTCGCGTCCTACGCCTTCAATAAGTCGCACTCCGCCGGTTACGCCATTCTGGTTATGCAGACGGCATGGCTCAAGGCGCACTATCCGCACGAGTACATGGCGGCCGTCCTGACGTCCTATACGGGTAAGACCGACAAGATCGTGCACTACGTCTCGGCATGCCGTCACGACGGCATTCCCGTGCTTTCGCCAGATGTCAACGAGTCCGGTACCGAGTTCACGGCTACCAAGGAGGGCGTGCGCTTTGGTCTGGCCGGCATCCGCGGCGTGGGCACCGGCGTGGCGCAGGCGATTATCGCCGAGCGCGAGGCGGGCGGTCCGTTTAAGACGCTGCACGACTTTGTCGAGCGCGTGGACTCGAGCCAGGCCAACCGTCGCGTGATCGAATCGCTGATCAAGGCAGGTGCCTTCGACTCCACGGGGTATCCGCGTCGCCAGATGATGCACTTTGTGGATAAGAACAACCCCGAGAACATCATCGATGCCGCGGTGAAGCGCCAGAAGGACCGCGCGAGCGGCCAGACGTCGTTCTTCGATATGTTTGGCGACGTTGAGGGCTCGGGCTTTGAGGTGAGCGTGCCCGATCCGGATGGCCAGGAATGGGACCGCCACCTTAAGTTGAGCCAGGAGAAGGAGGTTCTGGGCATCTATGTCTCGGACCACCCGCTGCGCCCGTTTGAGTATGCGCTAGCCAAGGCGCGCGACTTCTCGTTCTCGCAGATCGACACCGGATACGAGGTGCAAAACCCCACGGGCGGCACCATCAACCAGGAGATTCCCGAGGGCAAGGCGCTGTGGTGGGCCGGCATGGTCTCGAGCGTGTCCAAGCGCGTGACCAAAAACGGCGACCCCATGGGCATCGTGCAGCTCGAAGACATGGAAGGCGAGGCCACGGTCGTGGTGTTCCCCAAGACCTACAAGGAGGCCGAGGGGTATCTGTACGGCGAGGTCGATCCCGAGACCGGCGCGCAGCTGTCCGACGCGTTTGTGCGCATTAAGGGCAAGCTCGAGCGCTCGGACCGCGGCGACCAGATCATCGCGCAGGAGATTGTGCCGCTGGAGCTTAGCGAGGAGAAAAACAAGCCCAAGGTCTTTGAGATCATGGTGCCCAACAGCCGATTTAGCCAGGGCAATATGGCACGCCTGGCTACGGTGCTCACCACCAACCCGGGCGGCGACCGCGTGGAGATCTTTATTGAGCAAGTCGACGGGCGCGTGCTGCGCGCTGAGGTGCCGGCCAAGGTCAATGCACGCTCGATTCCGCTGCTGGCAGAGGCAAAGGCCATCGTCGGCAACCAAGGCCGCGTGACGGTTATCTAAGCTACCCCGGGTGAGATTGGAGGAAGTGATGACGCAGGGGACGTTTGTGCAGGCGCTCCGGAAAGAGGCGGCGCTGAGTGGCACCTTTATGAAGGGGCGTTCGCTCATGCTCAACGGCGCCGTGCTGTCGATTGAGGACAGCGGCTCGCGCTTCTCCAAAAACGTGACGGTTGAGGGCTCGGTGCGCGGTTCGCGCGGCGACCTGTACAAGACGCACGTAGCGCTCGACATGGACGAGCACGAGGTGATCGACTACGACTGCGATTGCCCCGCCGCCTATCGTTACCCCGGTATGTGCAAGCACGCTATTGCCACGGCTCTGGCGTATTTGGATGCCAGCGGCGCCGAGCCCGTCGAAGGTTTGCGCACGCCGGTCCGCACGTTTACGGCGCAGCCGAAACAGCCTGCGCGCACCGCGCTCAAAGCGCCGGCCGTCAATCCCAACTTTCCCTTTCCGGCGCCCGTCCCCACGAGTCCCAGCCTCATGGCGGCGCTCTCCGATCTTTCGGACGCGCGCATGGATGAGTTGGCGAGCATGCGCCGCAAGCTTGCCGGTGCCGTTGATCCCGACGCCCCCAAAGCGGCGTTGGAGCCCTCGTTGGTGCCGTACTACAATCCGCTGTTCGCCGACCGCTTTAGCTGGGCGCTCGAGCTTCGCATTCGTTGTGGATCGGTCTCCTACGTGGTCAAGGATATCGACGGCATGGCCGACGCCTGTGTCCGAGGCGGCACCTTCTCGTACGGCAAGAAGCTCACGTTTGTCCATACGCCCGAAGCCTTCGAGGACGTGTCGACAAAGCTGCTCAACCTTGTTGTGACGACAGTTGCCTATCTCGATGACATCACAAGCTCGCGTTCGGCGTCGTACGACTTTGCCCGCAGCGGTTTTGTCGCCGAGCGTCAGTTGCCGCTGTCCGAGCATAGCATCGTATATGTGCTGGACCTGCTGCGTGGCCCTGTCTCTTATACACATCTCCGAGCCCACGAGACGTAGAGGAATCTCGT
>CABSYH010000035.1:0-10751 GCA_902481965.1 uncultured Collinsella sp. | reverse complement strand
GAGATTCCTCTACGTCTCGTGGGCTCGGAGATGTGTATAAGAGACAGGCTGCGCTCGATCGGCATATCCATCCCGCGGCAAAACGGCAAGAGCTGGGACGTTCGCGCCCGCTGCTTCCACGGCGCCCTCAACGGCGAGAAGATTCTGTACACATGCCAGCACGGCGACACCTCAGACCAGATGTTCCAGGAGCTTTCAAGGCCATTCGAGGACGAGGACGAGCCTGAGCTTAACGCCCTGCTGCTCGCCGTGCGCAAGACCAACGGCCAGCAGGCCATCAAGCTCAAGAACGGCGGCCTTATCCGCTTCACCACGCGCACCGACTCGCTGGCGCGAGGCAAGACCTACGACGTGCTCATTTACGACGAGGCGCAGGAGCTTACGGCCAAGCAGCAGGCGGCTTCTCTGCCCGCCATCTCGGCAGGGTCGAAGCACAACCCGCAGACGATCTACCTGGGCACGCCGCCAGGCCCCGACAACGTTGGCACGGTGTTCCGCGACCTCCACGAGGACGTTCACAACGGCAGGTCTGAGATGGGATGGATCGAGTGGGGCGCTACAGAGATCGGCGACGTGCACGACGAGTCGCGATGGTTCGAGTACAACCCGTCTCTCGGCACGATCCTCGACATAGAGGCCGTACGCGGCGAGTCCGAGCAGATGCAGCCCGACGTCTTCGCGCGTGAGCGCCTTGGCCGGTGGAGCCCAATCGGAGGAGCCGACTCATACGCGCTTTCGAGCGCCAAGTGGAAGGCGTGCGAGGCGGCGGGGCCGATGCAGGGAGGCAAGCTCGCGTTCGGCGTGAAGTTCTCGCCCGACGGGTCGCGCGTTGCCGTGTCCTGGGCGAAGGCGGAGCGCGGTGCCGGCTCCTACGTCGAGCTTTACGACCTCATGGGCGCTGAGGGCGGCACTGTCGGCATATCCGACATGCTGCTGCGCAACCGCGAGGAGATCGCGTGCGTCTGCATCGACGGAAAGAGCGGAGCGGACGCGCTGAAGCAGCGGCTTCTGGACGGCAGGATGCCGAAGTCGGCGATCGTCATGGGCAGCACCGCGATCGTGCAGGCCGCCGCGACGATGCTGGCCGACGAGGTCAACGCCGGGACGACGAGCCACATCGAGTCGCCCGCGTTGGACGATTCCGCAACGAAGTCGATCAAGCGCGACGTAGGGCGCGACGGCTGGGGCTTCGGCGACGGCCCCGACTCTTCGTCAGCGCCGATCGAGAGCGCATCGCTGGCCCTATGGGCGGCGAGGACAACCAAGAGAGACCCGAGACGTAAACAGGAGGCAAGCTTCTGATGGCAGCAGTGAACATGGAACTGGCCGGACAGGTCGCGGCGGCGGAAGGCCTGCGACACGAGGACAAGGCGCTCGTGCGCGAGCTTATGGACACGTGGCGCACCCACCGATCCCGCAACATGTTGCGGGAGGACTACTACCTCGGACACGTCGGCGTCAAAGACCTAGGCATCGCCATGCCGAAAGCCCTCGCCAAGAAGATTAACCCGCGCGTTGACTGGCCCAAGAAGGCGGTGCACGCCCTGGCAGATCGCTCGGTGTTCAACGGCTTCACTGCCGACGACGATGCCGTTACCATGCGGCTGCGCGACATATGTGCCGACAACCAGCTCGAAGCTCTCTACCGCAAGAACCTTATCGGTGAGCTGAAGCACTGCTGCGGCTTCTGGACTGTCACGGACGGCGGCGGCAAGCCAATCATCTCCGCGTACCCGGCAACCGCAGCGGCGGCGATCTGGGATGACGCGCAGAAGCGCATCAAGGCCGGTCTCGTTGTGGCCGAGTCGAAGAAGATGCCAGGTGACACCGAGCGCGTGCCGACCGTCGTGCACCTGCTCACAGAGGACGCGCTGGTGGTGCTTACGCGCGGCAGCGGCCACTGGGTGGCCGACTACATGGAGCATGGCATGGGTCGCTGTCTCATGGAGCCTATGCCCTACGATGCCACGCTTGAGCGACCGTTCGGCTCCTCGCGCATCAGCCGTTCGGTCATGAGCATCACAGACGACGCCATACGCCAACGCGCCCGCATGGAGGTGGCGTCTGAGGCCGCGACGCTGCCGCAGACCTGGCTGCTCGGCACATACAAGAAGATGATCAACGGGCAGAACAAGTACGACGCGTCGATGGGGGCGGTCAACGAGATCACCAAAGACCCTGACGGAGACTCGCCGACCGTGTGGCAGTCGGCCCAGTTGCAGATGGCGCCGCTCACCGAGTACCTGCGCCAGCTTGCATGCCAAATGTCGGCGGTCACCAATGTTCCGGTGTCTTTCTTCGGCGTGAGCAACGACAACCCATCCTCTTCGGATGCCATCGCTGCATCGCTCGAACCGCTCGTGATCGATGCGAAGAACCTCAACCGCGAGAATGGCAACGCTTTGCGCAACGTGGCCTACATGGCGCTCGCTGTGGCGAACGGCACGGATTACGAGACCGAGCGCGATGCCGGCTACAACCTCAACCCGCGCTTCATGTCCCCGGCCTACCCGTCGATCGTGAGCCTGTCCGACGCCGCGTTGAAGCAGGTGCAGGGTCTGCCGAAGCTCGCCAACTCCGACGTGATGCTCGAGATGCTCGACTACACAGACGAGCAGATCCAGCGCATCAACAGCGACAACAAGAAGGCGCAGGCGAGCGCTGCCGTGGCCTCGCTGTTCGAGCCGAAGGAGGGCGAGGATGGCGGAGATACCTCGCAGCCTGCTTAACGAGCTTACGGACGAGATCAACGCGCTATCGGGAATGGCGCAGCGCCAAGCCGGCGACGCGCTCACCCGCTTGGTGGCCGACTGGGAGGCGAGCGGGAACGGCGACATAGCGGCGCTGCGAGAGGCGGCCTACGAGGTGATCGAGACGGCTTGCGGCTACTACGCCGACACCGTTGCGGCTGGCCGCGCCGCCGAGTTCTACGACGCCGTGCGCAAGGCGCAGGAAGCGCCCGGGAAGTACGCCGCCGTCGCCGAGTCGCTGCGCGACCCCCAGGCGACGTACGGCTCGGTGAAGGCGTTCATGGCAAGCGTGGTGAAGCAGGGAGCCACCGACATGTTCGTTGCCGCGTGCGTTCGCCGCCTCGATGCGGAGATCCGCAAGGCCGCGAACATGTGCGTGGCGCACAACGTCTCCAAAGACCCGGCGAAACCGAGGTACGCACGCGTGCCGTCTGGCGAGACGTGCGGTTTCTGCCTCATGCTCTCCTCGTTCGGCTTCAACTACAAGACAAAGGAGGCCGCAAGCCACTCGCACCCAAAGTGCGACTGCCGCGTCGTGCCGAGCTTCGGCAAGGGATCAAAGGTCAAGGGCTACGACCCCGACGGCATGTACGCCAGGTTCAACGAGTGCCTTGACACATTGGGCGGTCGCAACGGGCTGTGGGCGGAATGGGACACCATGCCCGACGCGGAGCGAGAGGCGTACATCAAGGCCCACGGAAACAAGGCCGGCAAGGCTTTCGACAAGTACGTGAACAAGCGCATGGTCGAGGAGATCGAACTGCGCGATCCGAAGTGGTACGCATCGGGAGAACATTCCGGCATCGAGTTTACGGACTCCGCCGTGAAAGGCGAGAAGCTAAAGCGCTGGAAGAAAGACCCCGGCGAAAGAATTACCGCCGAGAAGTTGAACGCGCTTGGCTATAAGGCGGAGTTCTGGGAAGACGAATCGCATCTGACAGCACCGAACTCCGATGGGAAGACAACGATTAGCCGAGCGGATTTATCAACGGGTATCGAAATCAAGACGATCTACGGAGCTGGGTCTGAGAACACGTTCAAGTCTCACATCAAGTCAATACCCGGCAAGAATGGCGTGAAGCTCACCGTCGTCGACGTGAGCGAGAACGAAAAGGTGACGGACGAGCAGGCGATAAAGTGGATCAGCAAGTACATGGCCCGCTATCACATCAGCGAGGTCAGGATGCTCGGGCACGATGGGAAACTCCTGCGAATAAAGAAATAGCCAGCGGCTGCATGTCTCTATAGGTGAGTCAAACAACCCGCTGGCTAACCAGATTATAACCGCAAAAAACAGCAAGGGCCACCTACGGGTGGCCTTTTTCATGCCGAATCTCACGCTCATAAGAAACTGTCGCGGACGGGCCGCACGGCCCAACTGATGACCGTTGAGCAGCCGCACGGCAGCTCAGGCGTGCCGCACGGCACGGGAAAGGACGCGACATGGCAGAAGCAAACGAACCCACGCAAGTGCTGGGAGCAGAAGGCGGAGATGGCGCCAACCAGGAGCCGCCCGTCGACTACAAGGCGCTGTACGAGGCCGAGAAGAAGCACTCGCGCGAGTGGGAGAAGAAGGCGAAGGCCAACAGAACCGCAGCAGCGGCGCTTGAGGAGGCCAACAACGCGAACAAGACCGCCGAAGACCAGATCGCCGACCTCAAGAAGAGGCTCGACGACAAGGAGAAGGAAGAGAAGCGGTCGAAGATCGCGGCCAAGGTCGCGCAGGAGAAGGGCGTGCCGGCGAGCCTGATCGTCGGCGACGACGAGGAAAGCATGTCCAAGTGGGCAGACGACATGCTCGCCGCGTTCAAAAAGCCGCCCGCGCCCAAGGTCGAGAAGCCAGGAAGCTTCCCAAAGCCGAGCGACGGCGACAAATCTGAGCTGCGCGACTTCACGCGCAAGCTCCTCGGTAACAACTAGAGACAAGTAAGGAGCCGAAATGGCTAACGACACCAGCAAGGTCAAGCTCCCGCACAAGGTAGTGACCTCCATCATCAACAAGGCAAAGGACACCTCCACCATCGCGGCGCTGTCCCCCAGCACCCCGCAGACGTTCTCCGACACCACCTACATCGTGTTCAACCCGACAACCGAGGCCGAGGTAGTTGCGGAGGGCGCGAAGAAGAGCGGTTCCGAGGTCTCCACCACGCCGATCGTCGCAAAGCGCGTGAAGGTAGTCACGACCACACGCGTCTCCGACGAGCTGCGCTGGGCCGACGAGGACAACCAGCTTGAGATCGTGACCAACATCATCGCCGACCAGACCGCCGCGATCGGCCGAGCGCTCGACTACGTGGTCTACCACGCCGTGTCCCCCAAGACGGGCACCGCGCTCGATGGCTACACCGCGCTCACCGCAGGGGCCAACGCCGTAACCGCCTCGGCATCCGCAGTCGACGACATCGACGCGCTGGCCGACGCGCTTATCGATTACGACATCAACGGTTTCGCGCTCTCCCGCAAGTTCGCCGCAGACCTCCGCAAGCTGCGCATTCCCGCCACCGGCCAGCGCCTCTACCCGGAGATCCCGCTGTCCCTCAACGTCGGCAACATCGACGGCATCCCCGCCGCGACCTCCGGCACCGTCAACGGTCGCCGCTGCAAGATCGACCCGAAGGTGGCGGGCATCATGGGCGACTTCTCCACCATCAAGTGGGGCATGGTGCGCGACATGACCTCCGAGATCATCGAGTACGGCGACCCCGACAACACCGGTCAGGACCTGAAGGGATACAACCAGGTCGCATACCGCACCGAGGCAGTCCTTGCCTACGCGGTTCTCGACCCCAAGGCCTTCGCCATCCTGAAGACGGCCTAGGGGGCGGTAACCATGGCGAACCTTGTGCAGAAGTTCATCGTCGAGGACGCATCCAAGGCATCCCTGATCCTCCCGCAGCACGTCTGCTTCGTGACCGTCGACGGCGAGCCTGTCGGCATCTCCAAACAGGCCGCAAACCCTGGTGCAAACCCGACCATCGCCAAGGTGGTCAAGTGCCTCGTCGACGCTGGCATGATGGCCGCGACCTCCGAGGCATCCGAGCAGAAGGCCGGCGAGAATGCCGCGAAGCCGGTTGACTCCGGCAAGGCCGAAGAGCCTGCCAGCGAGGAGTAGGCGCATGGAGCAGCTAGCGACCATCGAAGACTATAGGGCGAGGTACGGCGACCCGACTGACAAGGCACGCGCCGCGACCCTGCTCTCAGACGCGTCAGACCTGCTCATGAGCGCTTACGAATCAAACGTGGGCGACTACGAGCGCGGCAAGGTAGCCGCCTTCGACCGATCTGCCGCAGCGGTGTGCTGCCTCGTGGTCAACAGGGTCTTGTCTGCGCCAGCAGCTCTGGCGGGTGCCATGCAGTACAGCCAGGGCGCAGGCGGCTACACGGCCAGCGTGTCGTACGGGTCTGCCCTCGGCGAAATGTACCTGGGAAAGACGGAGCTGAAGCGCCTCGGGCTGCTCGACCAGCGCATCGGGGCGCTCCAACCGGTTGGGAGTGATGCCGAATGGGACTCATAAGCACCGAATCGGTGACGGTCACAACACCAGTGGTCGACTTCGATTCGCTCGGCGAGCCTATCGAGCGCGGCAGCGTGAACACCGCCATAGAGGGCGTGGTCGTGTGCCCGGGGGCCACGTCGGAAATCGACGCATCGCGCCCCGATGGCACTGAGGTCGCCTACACGCTGTGTTTCCCCAAGAGCTTCACCGCATCGCTCAAGGGGTGCCGCGTGAACGTTCGAGGCACCGAGTACCGCGTCATAGGCGACCCGCAGCGCTACGACCCGGAAAATACCCCAGGCGATTGGAACCTCACCGTGGAAGTGGGGCGCACCGATGGCTAAGTGCAAAGTGAAGTTCGAGTGGAAGGGCTGGAAGCGCGGCGGCTATGCCGAGGTTATGAACTCAGGCGCGGTGCAGTCGCTTCTTAAGAAGAAGGCAGACGCCGCAGCGGCATCGTGCAACTCGTCCTTCTCCCGGCACCCCGGCGAGGGTGCCGGCTACGTAGTCCGCAAGTTCAAGGGCAAGCTCGCAAACGGCTTCGTGGTTGCCACGGCGACTCCGCACGCCCATGCGAGCGAGCGCAAGCACAACCGCCTCAGATCCATGTTCGGAGGCGGTGAGTGATGGACGTGGAGCGCATGGTGGCGCAGCGGCTCATGGACGAGACCGGCATCGAGGCCGTGCTCGACGTACCAGCTGACAGGCCCAGCGAGTTCATATCGGTGTCGCAGACCGGATCTAGCCGCAGCGGCTGCATCAACCGTGTGCAGCTCGTGGCGCAGTCATGGGCGAAGACCCGCAGACGCGCCGCGGAGATCGCCGAAGCCGTGGAGCACGCAGTGCCGAGTCTCATGGACGAGGAGTGCGTGTTCGAGGCCACGTGCGGAGACACGTACCGCTGGGACGACCCAGACAGCCGCCAGCGCCGATACCAGACCAACGTAAACGTAACCATTTGCGAATAGGAGCCGACATGGCACTTTTCAAGAAAAACGAGACCAAGAACGTCTCGTCCACCAAGGGCGTGAAGGGCGGATACATCTTCGTGGCTCCGGCCGGCACCACCCTCCCCACAGACATCAAGACCAATCTCGCCGAAGCCTTCCTCAATCTCGGCTTCATCTCCGAGGATGGCTACACCGAGTCCGAGGAGACCGACGCCAACGAGCTGAAGGATATGAACGGCGACCTCATGGACTCCGCCACGACCTCGCGCGTGGAGTCTGCGAAGCTCACGCTCGCGGAGATCAAGGCGCAAACACTCAAGGTCATGTATGGCGCCGAAAACGTGACCGACCTCGATGGCGTTATCACCGTCGAGCACAACGGCAACAAGGACGAGGCGTGGTCGATCGTGCTCGAACTCGTGCTCAAGAACGGTCGCCGCTGGCGCAAGGTCGTGCCCTCCGCCAAGTTATCCGAGCTTGACGACCTCAAGCTCGCGGTGAGCGAGATCGCCGGGCGTCAGATCACGCTCAAGTACCTGGTCGATAGCGACGGAAACACCTGCTACGACTACATCGAGTCGACCGAAACCGCCAGCGCCTAGGAGGAATGCAGATGACCGAGATCAAGTTTTCCGTCGACGGCGTTGACGGCGAGTTCGCCGCAGACCTCGACGAGTTGAAGTCCTACAAGACTGTGAAGCAGTTCGCCCGAAGCGAAACCGACCCGGCGGGGATGATGGACGCCATGGAGCGCATCTTCATGGGCCGCGACGAGGAGTACATCGAAGCGCTCGGAGGCACCTCCTACGACATGCGCCGCCTGTGCGACGCGGCATTCGAGGCTGCAAAGGCAAAAAACTAATAGGCTTCGCCAGCGACCTCGAGAACAGGCGCGGCGAAGCGATAGCAGACTTCCAGCAGTTCTACGGCATAGCCCTGCCATTGGATGGAGCGCCCGAAGACCTCGATCGGATGGCGCTTCTCTGGCAGCACCTCCCCGACAACTCGCGCCTCGCCAAGGCGCAGTACCCGCAACTCAGGTGGAGCACGACCGACTACATGCTCTGGCGTATCGAGCACCAGCTTCGGTGCATCGCCTGGGGCATGGCCGACAAGAAGGACAGGAGCGCGGAACCTCCCGAGCCTATCAAGACGCCGGCGCAGCTCGCAGAGCTTGAGCGCCACCGCGCGAACGCGCTGGAAGCCAAGGAAGAGATAGACAAGATCCTGGGGATAGGAGGGGAAGATGGCGACTAGTGTCGGGTCGGCCTATGTGTCCTTGATGCCGTCGATGGATGGCTTCGCGAGCAAAATCGGCAAGGAGTTCGGCAGCCAGGGCAACGCCGCAGGCAAGGCCTTCGGCGACTCCATGACCGTCGGCATCGACGGCGGGGCCAAGAAGTCCTCGGGCATCCTGACAGGGCTTGGAACCGTAGCCAAGGGCGTCGCCACTGCGGCGGTGGCCGGGTTCACAGCGCTCACAGGGGCCGTGACCGCGATTGGCGGCGCGGCCCTTTCCGCATATGCAGACTACGAACAGCTGGTTGGCGGCGTCGACACCCTGTTCGGCTCCGCGTCGCAGACACTGCAAGGTTATGCCGCAGAGGCATACAAGACATGCGGAATGTCCGCCAACCAGTACATGACGCAGGCCACGAGCTTCGCGGCCTCGCTCGTCTCGTCGTGCAGCGGCGATGTCGCCAAGGCGGCTGACTACGCGAACATGGCCATGGGCGACATGTCGGACAACGTGAACAAGATGGGTTCCGACATGACAGACGTGCAGAACGCCTACCAAGGCTTTGCGAAGCAGAACTACACGATGTTGGACAACTTGAAGCTCGGCTACGGCGGCACGCAGGCTGAGATGAAGCGCCTTATCGCCGATGCCAACAAGCTGCGCCAGGAGCATGGCAAGAACGCCGACCTCACGATCGACAGCTATGCCGATGTGGTCGAGGCCATCCATACCGTGCAGGAGAACATGGGCATCACCGGCACCACCGCCAAGGAGGCCGCTACCACGATCAGCGGCTCCATCGGCATGGCGAAGGCCGCGTGGGAGAACTTCATCACCGGACTCGGGCGCGACGACGTCGACTTCTCGCAGCTCACGCAGCAGCTGCTTGAGTCGATCGGCGCGGTAGCTACGAACGTGGCTCCGAGGGTTGCGCAGATCGGCAAGGGAATCGTCGAGGCGTTCCCGGTTGTGCTGTCTGGCCTTGGCCCAGTCCTTGGCCCAGTGCTCTCGGAAGCGCTCGCGACTGCTTGGAACATCGCCGTAGGAGCCTTGGCTGAGCTTGGCATACAGCTGCCGACAGTCGACGCTTCCCAGATAACGGGGGCGTTCCAAGCGATCGCCGACGCTGCGGCATCCGTCGTAGGCACGTGCAAGTCCGCTTTCGGGAAGCTTGGCGAGCAGATACCGGGCATCTGGGACACCATCGTCTCGACTATTGGCGGAGCCGTGACGACGATCATCTCGGCGGTGTCGCCGTTCGTGACGTACTTCGCATCGCAGATGCTGCCCGCCATCGCGTCATTTGCATCTGGCGCAGTCGGCGCGTTCAGCGCCGTGCGGCCTGTCATAGAGCAGCTTGGCTCGACGCTGCTGAACGTCGGCCAGGCCATCCTGCCCGTGCTACACAACGCCTTCGCGATGATCGTCCCGATCATTTCGCAGGTCATCGGCGTCGCCATGCAGCTTTTCGCTGCGGTAAGCCCGCTCGTGTCGCAGGTGGGCGCTGCGCTCATGCCGGCAATCACGTCTATCGGCACGGCGCTCGCAAACCTCGCCAACGCCGTGCTGCCGATATTGGCTAGCGGCATGCAGATAGTGCTCTCCGTGGCTCAGATGCTCATACCGGTAATCCAGACAGTGCTGTCTGTAGTTGGTTCAATCGTGTCCGTCGTGATAACGGTGGCAAGCCAGGTGATCTCGGTCGTGGTAAACGCCGCATCCGTCGTAGCCTCGGCCATTGGCCTCGTCATGTCGGTCGTGAGCGGCCTCGTGACTGCGGTTACCACGTTCATCGGCTCGATCGTATCCGTTGTCGGCGGCGGGATAGCTACCGTGGTCGCCGCCGTTTCAGGCGGTGTGAACGCGGTAGTGGCGTTCGTCGGCTCGCTGGCGTCCTCAGCGCTCTCGCTCGTGTCCGGCCTCGTCTCCTCGATCGCCGGGTACTTCTCGACCATGGTGTCTACGATGGCGAACGCGGCGCAGCAGGTGTACGCGGCAGTGACGGGTGCCTTCTCGGCGCTCGTCGGCGCTGTGTCTGGCCATATCGGGAGCCTCATGAACACCATTTCCAGCATCCCCGGCCAGGTAATGGGCTTCTTCGCAGGCGCTGGGTCGTGGCTCGTCGGTTCCGGTCGCGCGTTGATCAACGGCTTCACGCAGGGCATCCAGAACGCAATCGGCGGCGCCCTTTCCGCCGTGTCCGGCGCCGTCTCGCAGATCCGCTCGTTCTTCCCGTTCTCACCCGCAAAGCGCGGCCCATTCAGCGGCCACGGTTATACAACCTGTCTCTTATACACATCTGACGCTGCCGACG
>CABSYH010000034.1:0-10826 GCA_902481965.1 uncultured Collinsella sp. | reverse complement strand
TGCGACGGCGCAACTCGGCCACCGCCTGCTCGTTGGCAGCGTCACAGGCTAGATGGAATCCGCCCAGGCCCTTGATGGCGACGATGCCACCGCTGGCCAGCAGCTCAACGCAGCGCTCGATGATAGCGTCGCTGGCCTCGCGTGTGGTGCCGACGGCCGGTGTCGCGGACGAATTCCCGCACGCATTGCCGTTTACAGCCTCGCGCCACGTAATATGCGGCCCGCAATCAAAGCAGGCATCGGGCTGCGCGTGAAAACGCCGGTCGAGTGGGTCGACATACTCCGCAGCGCACTTGGGACACATGGGAAAACAATCCATCGACGTGGCCGCTCGGTCATAAGGCAGCGATCGGATGATGGTAAAGCGTGGGCCGCAGTTAGTGCAGTTGATAAAGGGGTAGTGATAGCGTCGGTCGGCGGGATCGAACAACTCGCGCAGGCAATCGTCACAGGTGGCGATATCGGGCGAGACGAGCGTCGTGTGTGCGGTCTGGTCCTGCGACGCTACGATGCGAAAGCCCTGTTCATCGGCGGCATCCCAACCGTTGGTTGCCAGGTCCACAACCTCGACATACTCTATGCGGGCTGCTGCAGGTGCATGCTCAGAAAGCGCGGCAACAAAAGCATCGAGCGCATCGGCCGGAGCGTGCGCCTCGATATGCACGCCGTCGCCCGCATTGAGCACCCATCCGCAAATGCCATGCGCCATGGCCTCGCGATACACAAACGGTCGCATGCCAACACCCTGCACAATGCCCGTCACATGAATATGCACATGCCGCATGCGACACCCCTCATCAAAACCGACCAAAAAAGGACAGGTTTATTTTGGTCGGTAAAACTTCTAAACCTGCCAAAACAAACCTGTCCCTATTTGGCAGGTGCGCTGCGGGAAATCCCGCTACAGCCCCAGGCTCTGCTTGGTGGCGGCGCACGTGAGCTCGCCGTGCTTAACGCCGCGCAGGCCCAGCAGACGGTCGGCTAGTTCGTAGACGCGCTCGCCGCGACCCTTGAGCGCCAGAATCTCCAAGCAGTTGTGGTGATCCAGATGCACGTGCATGGTCGATACGATCTCGTCGGTGTAGTCGTGCTGCACCTCGTCCAGGCGGCGCGTCAGGTCGCCGGTATGGTGGTCGTAGATCATGGTGAGCGACCCGATAACATGCTCATCGGGCGTGCGCATCTGCTCTTTGGCGATCGAGGCGCGAATCAGGTCGCGCACGGCCTCGGATCGGTTGGCCACGTCGCCGCGGCGTGCGATCTGCTCGTCAAAACGGCGCAGCAGGTCGTCGGGTGCGGTAACCGAAAAACGGACCAGCTCGGAGCCGGAGCCACTACGGTGGCAGCCCGCGTCACCGTCCGCCCCGTGCGGGTGCTCGTGCTCGTACCCGCAGCCGTGCTCGTGTTCGGCCACCTTACACCAGCTTCACGGAGCCGACGGAGTTGTGGTCGGCCTCGATGGCTTCCTCGTAGCCCTCGAGTGCGTCGTGGGCCTCGTGCAGCGCGGCCATGGCGGCCTCGAGCTTGGCGCCGATGCGCTCCATGTCACAATTCTCGGTCGCATGCAGCAGCTGATGGCTCCACTCGTGAGCGAGCTCGATGGTGTCGTCGACCTGCTTGACGCTCATGGCAAGCTGGCTCATGTTCATTCCAACATCATGCATGGGAAATCTCCTTTTGTATGGGGCAGTTCAGTGGTTCAGATTTTACTACGCCCGCTCTGCGCGCAGTTGCATAAGAAAACGGGTACGAGTCTGTGCGACCCGCACCCGTTCACTGGGGGCTGTTTGTGACTACCATACTATCCGTGGTTGCACTCGGTGCATTCAGAAGTCCGGCGAGCGGCGTAAAAGCGCTCATGGACGGCAGGCAGACGGCAACATGTAACAAGCGTATTACAGATGCTTCTCCAGCAGCGCCTGCAGCCTCGCCTTGGGCAGAGCGCCAACCGAGCGGTCAATCTCCTCGCCGTTCTTAAACACAATCAGCGTGGGGATGCTCATGATGCCATACTTCATGGCCAGGTCCTGGTTGTCGTCGACGTTGCATTTGGCAACGGCAAGCTTGCCCGCCAGCTCATCGGCAACCTCGTCAACGATGGGCGAGAGGGATCGACAGGGCCCGCACCACGGTGCCCAAAAATCGACCAGCACGGGCAGGCTGTCGTTAACGATGGAATCGAAGTTCTCGGGGGTAATCTGATTAATGTCAGCCATGGTGACCTCCATAATGCGACGCGGCTCGGCCGCGTAAAACTCAGTACGACCGTGCTTATACCCAGCCGCCCGCAAAGCAACCACTCGCGGGCGGCTCTTTTATATAATGGTGGGCACGCAAACGATTGGAGAGCGCATGCCCACGTCACAAAGCCAGAAAAAAGAAGCCATCGCCCAGGCGACCGAGCAGGAGCTCGCATCGCTCGCGGGTCGTGGCGTGCGTATCGCGGGCAACGCGTGCTCGCCGATCGTGCTGGTCAAAGGCGATCTGGACAAGGCCGAGCGTTCGGGTGGCGAGCTTGCCGCCGGCCCGGATGGCGCGGCGTTGCGCAAGGCGCTTGGGGCCATCGGCTACGCGCCCGAGGATTTTTGCGTGCTGGCAAGCGTCGCCGGCGTGGGTGATGGGACGGTCGCGGTGGGCGAGACTCTGCCGTGCGAGCTGTTCCGTGAGGCGCTTGAGGCTTTGGACCCCGAGGCGGTGCTGCTGCTCGACAACAACGCGGCTGACGCCATGCGCGAGACCTACGCCGATATGCTCGTGGCGATCGATGACTTCGACACCGCCATGCTCAAGCCCGGCCTGGTCGCCCATGTGCAGGGCCGCCGCGTGCTCGCGCTCGATGGCTTTGAGGCGGCGCTGACCGACAAAGCGGCCAAGCAGCGCATGTGGGCCTACATCAAGCAGCTGACCCCGGCGGCCGCTCCGCTGTAGCGGATTGGCGCCGGTGAGCGATTGCCTGGCGGGCAAGACACGCCGCGAGATCGGCGCCGCACTTCTACATCACAGCGCGCAGCTCAAACCGATCGCCGTTAATGCGGAACTGACAGTTGCCGTTCATGCGCTCCACGGCAAGTTTGATGCTCTTGGTGCCAAAGCCGTGGCCCGCATGCCGGGTCACGGGCATGCCGTCGACCATGCGCGGCGCGCGGTCAAACGTGTTGGAAACTAACAGCAGCAGCTGGCCGTCCTCTAATCGCAGGTCAAAGTCGACGAATCGCTTTCCCTGGGGCGCGGCGCTCGCGGCGGTGATAGCGTTTTCCAAGGCATTTGAGAGCACGCTAAACAGGTCGGCGTCACCTACGTGGATGGTTTCGGGTACGGCGGCGCGCAGGTTGGCGGTAATGCCGTTTCTATTGATATCCGAGTTAAATGACGAAAGCGCGATGTTTACGGTCTCGTTGGCGCAGAAGCGGCGTACGGCGGTGCGATCGCCGGCTTCGCAGAGTTCATCGATGCGTTTGAGCGCCTCGTCGGTGTGGCCCTCCTCAATTAAAGCGGCCAGGCCGCGTAGGAAGTGGCGCATATCGTGGCGAAGAATCGACAGCTCGCGCCCAGATTGACGCCAAGCCTCGAGCTCTTTGATGGCGGCGCTGTCGCGGGTTTCGAGCATCCAGCGCTCTCGCTCGGCGGTTTCCTTTTCTTCGTATTCGCGCAGGTAAACGGCAAGAAACATAAGATAGAAGGCACAGAGCGCAAATGCCAAAAACTCAACCGTTACCACCGAGCCCGAGTGGAACAGCGTGGTGTAGACGTTGGTGGCATAGTCAAAGACGTAATAGACGAGCGGCAGGATTAAAAGGATGCCCAGCTCGGTGGTGCTTTTAATCGCCAAGCGTGGACCGATGTCGCCGGCCCAATGCAACAGGACGGCAAAGACGGCGAGTGTGGTCGCGATGCGCGCCAGATAGTACGCGATCTGCGAATCGGTTGCGGCAAAGGCGGCGATGCCCATCCAATTGCTGAACTGGCAGCTCAGATAAGCACTCGTAATGCCGAGCGCGGCAAGCAGCGGGCTCAGGCGGTAGCGCGCACACAGGTAGACGATAAGCGGCAGGTGCACGGCAAGTGGATAAACCTGTCGGGCAAATAGTTCGCCGCCAACGACATTGGCGATCGAAAAGGCAGCGCCGGTCACGATGCCGACCAACACCAGTTCAAGCGCATGACGCCGGTTGATCTCGACACCGCACAGCGCCGCCGAGGCAAAGACGCCAAAGAGCAGCGTCGTGGCGTGGTGGATTGCCCAAAGGACCATTTCGACCGAGGAGACCATCAGTGTCTCCCACCCTCAAAGCGCGCCGCAAAGTAGGCGTCTTGGAATCCCTGCTTGCAGCTGCGCGAAAGCGGGATGCACGCGCCCGAGCGCATGACGATGTCCGTGCGGTCAAAGTGATCGATATTGCGCAGGTTGACCTGGTAGCTGCGGTGGCATTTAAAGAAGACCGCGTTTTGCTCCAAGCGGTCCTCGACGCTGCGGAACGACTCGAGTGCCTCGATATCGCGTCCGTCGCGCAGGTGGAAGACCACGTGCTTGTTGCGCGCCTCGGCATATTCGATGTCGGACAGGCGCAGGGCGTGGTAGCCAAAGGAAGTTTTGATCACGAGCTCGTCGGTTGCCGCCGGGCGCATGCTCGAAAGCTCGTCGAGTAACTGCGCCAGGCGTTCGTAAGTCACGGGCTTGAGCAGATAGTCGAAGGCGCGGACCTCGTAGGATTCAAGCGCGAACTCGGGCGACGAGGTGAGGAACACCAGGCGCACGGCGGTGTCGGCCTGGCGCAGTTCGCGTGCGGTGTCCATGCCGTTGACGAGCGGCATGATCATGTCGAGCAGAATGATGTCGGCGCGCGATGCGGCATGGCGGGCCAGCAGGTCCTCGCCGCGCGTGACGAGCGCAACATCGACCGTCGTGCCCGTCTCGGTCGACCAACGGTCGATCATCCGGTGCAGTCTATCTAGAAAAGCGACATCATCGTCGCAGGCAATAATCTTGAGCATTCTAAGCCCCCTTAGTAGTTCGATTTTGCCACATTGGGTGCGGACCGCTTGTGGGGGGTGCGGACCGTTTGCGCCCCACGGCGTACAACTCGCGCCAAGCGGTATTGCGGTGGCGAAAGATGCCTCCTGCGCCATCGAGAGCTCAGCTATCCTCAGCTTGCCAGTTCGAATATGGACCTGCCACATGATTGAATCTTTATTTCAACTTTACACCTAGGTTTACAGCTGTCTTGTCAGCTGTAAACCTAGGTGTCATACTAAAGCCCCAAGATTCGCCAAAAGAGAGGGGCCTTGATGGCACAGAGCGCGAACATGGATGCGTCGGAGCTTGCACGCGATATCGCGGCCGGCCTGGCATCGGCAACGACGGCAACGGAGCGTGCGGCACTGGTGCCCGCAGAGCTTGTCGAGGCCATTCAGCAACTAAAAACCCAACGTGACGCGGTGATCCTGGCGCACTATTACGTGGCGCCCGAGGTGCAGGCCGTGGCTGATTACGTCGGCGACAGCTTCTACCTGGCCAAGCTCGCCAAGAGCCTGCCGCAGCAGACCATCGTGTTGTGCGGCGTGGAGTTTATGGGCGAGAGCGCCAAGCTGCTCAACCCCACCAAGACCGTGCTGCTGCCCGAGCCGGGCGCGGACTGTCCCATGGCGCACATGGTCAAGCACGAGACGGTCGACGCGGCGCGCGCCGAGTACGGCGACGACCTGGCTGTCGTCTGCTACGTCAACTCCACGGTCGAGATCAAGAGCTGGAGCGACGTGTGCGTCACCAGCTCCAACGCCGTTAAGATCGTGTCCGAGCTGCCGCAGCAGCATGTCCTGTTCATTCCCGATCAAAACCTGGGACGCTTCGTAGCCGAGCAGGTGCCGCAAAAGCACGTCATTCTCAACAACGGCTACTGCCCGCGCCATCACATCATCACCGTCGAGCAGATCGTCGACGCGACGGAGGCCCACCCCGACGCGCTCGTGCTGGCGCATCCTGAGTGCAAGGCCGACGTCCTGGCCGAGGCCGACTACATCGGCTCCACCGCCGGCATTATCAAGTACGCCGAGGAGTCCGACGCGAGCGAGTTCATTATCGTGACGGTCCGCGGCGTGCTCTACGAGCTCGAGCGCCGCTGCCAGGGCACCGGCAAGAAGTTCTACTTCCCCGCGGTGCAGCCCACCTGCGTCAACATGGATCTTATCACGCTCGAAAAGCTCGTGCGCTGCCTGGAGACGGGCGAGGGCGAGGTGCAGATCGGCGTCTCGGACGAGGCAGCAGACCAGGCCAAGCTCACGCTCGACCGTATGCTCGAGTACGCAGCACGCTAGAACAATGTTGCATGAGGGACGGTCCCTTATGTCACATTCAAGGGAGAGGATTCCTGTGGAAACCAAGCAATACCCCGATATGGAGTGCGACGTCGTCATTGCCGGCTGCGGCGTGGCGGGTCTGTACGCGGCCCTCAATCTGCCGACGAGCACGCGCGTGATCATGCTCTCCAAGGGCGCGGTCGATGAGTGCGATTCGATGCTCGCGCAGGGCGGCATCTGCGTGCTGCCCGAAGGCTCGGACTACGATGCCTTCTTTGAGGACACCATGCACGCCGGCCACTACGAGAACCGCCGCGAGAGCGTCGACATCATGATTCGCTCGAGCCGCTCGGTCATCAACGACCTGCTAGCGATGGGCGTGGATTTTGAGCGCAAGGCCGACGGCAGCCTCAATTTTACCCGCGAGGGCGCGCACAGCCGTCCGCGCATTGCCTTCCATGCCGACATTACGGGCAAGGAGATCACGACCAAGCTGCTCCAGGCCGTTCGCAAGCTGGACAACGTGCAGATTTTGGAGCACGTGGCCATGACCGACATCCTGACCGCCGAGCGCGATGACGCCACGGTGTGCACCGGCGTCGTCGCCGTAGCCGTGGACGAGGACAACTCGGTTCGCCCCGCCGACGAGCTGGCAAATGCCGCTGAGGGCGTGCATGCCGGTAAGCCGTTTAAGATCCATGCCCGCCACACGCTGTGGGCGACGGGCGGCATTGGCGGCGTCTACGACCACTCGACTAACTACCCGCAGCTCACGGGCGACGCCTGCTACATCGCTCAGGAGCATGGCATTAAGATGGAGCACCTGGACTACGTGCAGATCCATCCCACGGGTCTGTTCTCGCCGCAGCCGGGTCGCACGTTCCTGATCAGCGAGAGCTGCCGCGGCGAGGGCGCGATTTTGCTCAACGCCGCCGGCGAGCGTTTTACCGACGAGTTGCAGCCGCGCGACGTTGTCGCCGCCGCCATCCGCGAGCAGATGAAGCAGGATGACACCGAGCACGAGTGGCTGAGCTTTGCCCCCGTCGAGCGCGACGTGGTGACCGGGCACTTCGCCAACATCCGCGCGCGCTGCCTGGAGGACGGTCGCGACATCCTGGATGAGCCCATTCCCGTTACGCCGACGCAGCACTACTTTATGGGCGGCGTGTGGGTCGACAAGGACGGCCGCACCTCGATGCCCGAGCTCTACGCCGCGGGCGAGACGGCCTGCAACGGCGTTCACGGCAAGAACCGCCTTGCTTCAAACAGCCTGCTCGAGGCGCTGGTCTGGGGTCGTCGCGCCGCGTGGTATATGCGTACCGGCGAGTCGCTGGCCGTGGAGCAGGCGGGCGATCCCGCGCTCGATGGCCGTCATCGCGCCCTGGGCGCCGACCCTCTGGCAATCGATGATTTGGCCCGTGCCGCCGGCACGCAGGCCGTGGAGGAGTAGACCATGAATCCCATTACCATGAAGCTCGTCGTCGATGATCTGATTCTGCAAGCTCTGCGCGAGGACATTACGTTTGAGGACGTGAGCACGGCGAGCGTGTGCCCCACGGCGCGTCCCGCCACGGTGGAGCTTATCGCCAAAGCCGATGGCATCATTGCCGGCCTGGATGTGTTCGCTCGCACCTTTGAGCTGCTGGATTCGCAGAGCTCGGTGCTGTTTGATGTTGCCGACGGTGACGAGGTGCATGCCGGCGACCACGTGGGTCAGGTGCGCGGCGATGCGCGTGTGCTGCTTTCGGGCGAGCGCGTGGCGCTCAACTACCTGCAGCGCATGAGCGGCATCGCTACCTATACGCACAGCATGGCCGCGGCGCTCGAGGGAACCAAGACCGTGCTCGTCGACACGCGCAAGACCACACCGGGCATGCGCGTGTTTGAGAAGGCGGCGGTTGAGATTGGCGGCGGCAGCAACCACCGTTACAACCTGTCGACGGCCGTCATGCTCAAGGACAACCACATCGATGCCGCCGGTGGCGTGACGCGCGCGATCGAGATGGCGCGCGCCCATGCATCGTTTACCACGACGGTCGAGATCGAGTGCGAGAACCTGGACATGGTGCGCGAGGCCGTGGAGGCCGGCGCCGACATCATCATGTTCGACAACATGACCCATGACGACATGGCCGCCGCTATTGAACTTATCGCCGGCCGCGCCAAGACCGAGTGCTCGGGCAACGTGGATGCCAGCAATATCCGCGCGCTTGCCGACCTGGGCGTTGACTTTATTAGCTCGGGCGCCCTGACGCACTCCGCGCCGATCCTCGACCTCTCGCTTAAGCACCTGCGTCTGCTGGACGGTAAATAATGAACGCCCGCGAGCGTCGCCGTGCCATCATGGCCGTGCTCGAGGGGGCCAAGGGGCCCGTATCGGGCAGCGCGCTTGCCCGCGAGGTGGGTGTGAGCCGCCAGATCGTGGTGCAGGACATCGCCCTGCTGCGCGCCGATGGGCACGATATCGTGGCGACCAACCGCGGCTACGTGCTGCAGGAGGCCCCCAGCAGCCCCGCCGTGCCTACGCGCTTGGTCAAGGTTCGCCACAGCGTGGAGCAGGCAGGCGATGAGCTCACGAGTATCGTCGACGCCGGCGGCGCCGTGCTCAACGTGATCGTCAACCATCGCGTGTACGGCAAGATTACGGCCGACCTGGACATCCGCAACCGGCGCGATATCGAGCGCTATCTGCACGACATCGCCAGCGGCAAGAGCTTCCCGCTGCTGACGGTGACCAGCGGCTATCACTTCCATCGCATTGCGGCGGAGGACGAACAGACCCTCGACGAAATCGAGGCGATGCTCAAGGAGAAGGGCTACCTTGCCGATTTAATGCCCTACGAGGATGATTTGTCCTAGCCCGACACCGTCTTTATAAGTTGCGGTGAAATAGTTCCTACAATCGGCACCTAAGCAATGAGGCAGGAACTATTCCACCGCAACTGCCCACATATGCAAAAGGAGGCCTCCGCGGCGATGCGGAGGCCTCCTTTTTGTGCACGGTGTACTTGTGAGTGTGCAAGTGGGGGAGTTGTTACTCCTCGACGATCTCGGTGATCGCGCCGGCGGGGCAAGCGTCCTGGCAAGCGCCACAGGCGACGCAGGAGTCCTCGTCGGCGACGGTAGCGACGTCCTGGAGCTCCAGAACGCCAGCGGGGCAGGAGTCGACGCAAACGCCACAAGCGATGCACTCGTCGGCATCAATTACGGGATGAGCCATGGTAGTTTCCTCTCTGTTGACCGACGCTACAGGCGATGCGCGCCGGTTTGATTCGGGCAAAAACATACCACGGGAGCGACCGTTTGCAATACCCTCTGACCGGCATCTTCATACCGTTCGCCGAGTATGCCAAGGTTTACTAAAAAATGCGCAGGTGGGGCCGTTGAGCTGCGCAAATGTTAGCTAAAGGTGACTTGAAATATAGGGCGATTGAGCGTGCTTGCGGAAACCGCATCCCATTATTTTGTCGAAAAACGGGTTGCAGTTTCCGGTTAGGCCCGCTAGCGGAAAATGCGAGCCGGTATCAGCTCTCAAAACGGGATACGGTTTCCGGTTGAGCCTTCAGACGGAAACTGCGACCCGGAATCCACGCTCAAACCGGGATGAGCTTTCCGCAAGACGGCCCCCAGGCACCCCCGGACGCAAACCTCAGCCATCTCTACATAGATCTCGATAGATTTGCCGAGAACTCAATCAGCGCATCTACCTGCGCATTTAAGAACCTAAACTCTCGGCAATAAGAAATCTTATATGAATTGACTTAGATTTTGTATATTCCGGCCCATAAGGGGATACACTACATCCTGAAAGACAAGCCGAAGCGCCGCGCGACAGATCGTCGAGGCGGCGCGAACGCAAAAGAGAGGGAATTTCTAATGAGTAAGATTCTTGGTATCGACCTTGGTACTACTAACTCCGCTATGGCCGTCCTCGAGGGCGGTTCTCCGACCATTATCGTGAACGCCGAGGGCGACCGCACCACCCCGTCCGTCGTGGGCTTCCGTGCCGACGGCGACCGCGTCGTTGGTAAGGCCGCTAAGAACCAGGCTGTCACCAACCCCAAGAACACCGTGTTCTCCATCAAGCGCTTCATGGGCCGCAAGTACTCCGAGTGCACCTCCGAGATCAAGACCGTGCCGTATGAGGTCAAGGAGGGCCAGGGTGGCCGTGCCGTCGTCGACATCGAGGGCAAGGATTACACCGCCGAGCAGGTGAGCGCCATGACGCTCGCGAAGATGAAGGCCGACGCCGAGAAGTATCTGGGCGAGACCGTCACCGACGCCGTCATCACCGTCCCGGCCTACTTCAACGACGCCCAGCGTCAGGCCACCAAGGACGCCGGCAAGATCGCTGGCCTCAACGTCAAGCGTATCGTCAACGAGCCGACCGCTGCTGCTCTTGCCTATGGCCTGGACAAGCAGGGCACCGACCAGCGCATCCTGGTCTTCGACCTGGGCGGCGGCACCTTCGACGTCTCCATCCTCGACCTGTCTCTTATACACATCTGACGCTGCCGACGAATAGAGAGGTG
>CABSYH010000033.1:0-10842 GCA_902481965.1 uncultured Collinsella sp. | reverse complement strand
TCTATTCGTCGGCAGCGTCAGATGTGTATAAGAGACAGGTCCCTCGTTGCCGGCTGGCCTCAAGATCGCGACGTTTGACGATTACCCCTGGAACCATGTGCTCTTTGGCGGAGTCACCACGGCCGCGCAGGACACCCTCACCATTGCCGAGCGCGTAGTCGAGCGCCTGTCCGAGCGCATCGATGTTGTTACCACCACCGTGGGCGAGGCCGCAAAGCTCGCCCCCAAGCGCATCGAGATCCCCGGCCACATCGAACACCGCGCATCGACCTCGCGCTAACCGCTCGTTCGCAACGGCCTGTTCGCGCACGTTTTTTGAGCGCTTGATACGCTTTAACCCTGCGGAAACATTTTTCTGCGATAGTATCTGCGATATAGACCAGTCGAAACCCGCCCGAAAGAAAGGGGAGCGACATGAACCAGCAGAACATCGATTACGTACTCCGCTCCGTAGAGCAGCGTGACATCCGCTTTGTGCGTCTGTGGTTTGTCGACATTCTCGGCCGCCTCAAGAACTTTGCCATTAGCCCCGAGGACCTCGAGGTCGCTTTTGAGGAGGGTATTGGCTTTGACGGCTCCGCCATCGAGGGCTTTGCCACGCCCGAGGAAGCCGACATGCTGGCGTTTCCCGATGCTTCGACCTTCCAGATTTTGCCGTGGCGCCCGAGCCACAACGGCGTCGCCCGCGTGTTCTGCGACGTGTGCACCCCCGACCGCAAGCCCTTCGCCGGCGACCCGCGCGATGCCCTGCGCCGCATGTTCCGCAAGGCCGAGAAGGCTGGCTACCTGCTCAACGTGGGCGCCGAGCTGGAGTACTATTACTTCCCCGACGAGCACACCCCCGAGCCGCTCGACAACGTGGGCTACTTCGATCTTTCGGTGAGCGATGCCGCTCGCGACCTGCGTCGCAACACGGTTCTCACGCTCGAGAAGATGTCCGTGCCCGTGGAGTACACCTTCCACGCTGCCGGCCGCTCGCAGCACGGCATGAGCCTGCGCCACGCCGAGGCCCTGAGCATGTCCGATGCCATCACCACGGCCAAGCTCATCATTAAGCAGCAGGCCTACGAGAGCGGTTGCCACGCCTCCTTTATGCCCAAGCCGTTGGCAGGCGAGGACGGCAGTGCTATGTTCCTGTGCCAGTCGCTATTCGACCACGACGGCAACAACGTCTTTTGGGGCGAGGACGACGAGAAGTACCATCTCTCCGATATCGCCAAGCACTACATGGCCGGCATCCTGGCGCATGCCCGCGAGATCAGCGCCATCACCAACCCCACGGTCAACTCGTACAAGCGCATCACCACGGGCGGCGATTCCGTGCCGCAGTACGCCACGTGGGGCCTGCGCAACCGCGCGAGCATGGTCCGCATCCCGGTCTACAAACCCGGCAAGCAGCTGTCCACGCGCATCGAGCTGCGCAGTCCCGATCCCATGGCCAACCCGTACCTGGTCAACGCCGTCACGCTGGCGGCTGGTCTGGACGGCATCGAGCGCAAGCTGGAGCTTCCGCCCGAGGCCACGGCCGAGACGCTCAAGCTCACCGACCGTCAGATGGTCGAGGCCGGCTACACGCCGCTGCCGCGTTCGCTCAAAGAGGCACTCGACGTGTTTGAGGACTCGCAGTTTATGAAGGATGCCCTCGGCGAGCACATCCACAGCTTCTTCCTCAAAAAGAAGCGCGACGAGTGGCATAAGTTTGAGTCCACGATCACCGAGTGGGAGATCAAGCACTACCTGGCGAACTCCTAATCGCGCTGGCTTGTTCCAGTACGATTGAGCTCATTTCTTTGGAGGCCGATATGTCCGAAAAGAGTGCCCTGTTCATGGCGCGCACGACGCGCTTCCACGAGTTTGCCCGCAGCTTGACGACCACCCTGGGTGTCGAGGTGAGCCTGGCAACCCCCGATTCGCCGACTGCGGCGCACGACTTTGACCTGCTGATCCTCGATTCCGACGGCATTCGCAGCGACCGCATCGATCAGATTGCCAAGTGGCTTGACGATCGTGGCGGCGTCCCCATGCTGGTGATCGTCGACGATGAGGCCCTTGGCACCCTGCGCCTGCCGAATCACGCGCATGCCGACTTTGTGTGCCCCACGGCGACGCCCAACGAGCTCAAGGCTCGTGCGCAGCGCCTGATGGGCGAGGAGGAGACCGTCACCGCCGACGATGTACTCAACATCGATAACCTCGAGATTAACCTGGCCACCTACCAGGTGACGCTCGATGGCGAGCCCATCGACCTGACGCTGATGGAGTACTCGCTGCTGAGCTTTTTGGCGACGCATCCCAACCGTGCCTACAGCCGCGAGGTACTGCTGCACCGCGTGTGGGGCTTTGAGTACTGCGGCGGTACGCGTACCGTCGACGTGCACATCCGACGCATCCGCTCCAAGGTGGGCCCGCAGATCGCGGCACATATCACCACCGTCCGCGGCGTGGGCTATCTGTTTAAGGACTAGCCTTTCACCACAAAGGGGACAGGCACTTTTGTGGTGGTTTTGACGCAGGTACGGATTCCTTTCGGGTCTGCGGCAGAACTTAAGCCTTCCTAAAAGATTGCGTTCTCATACACTTGCGCCCGCATATTGGGGTACAACTCAACGTGAACAATGATGGCCCGCCACATGTTTGGCGGGCCTTTGGTTATTTGACGAAAGGATCGCAGCCATGAGCGAGTACGATTCCCAGCGTCCCCAGGATGCGGGCAACGCCGGCGAGACCCAGCAGCAGCCGCGTGTGCAGGTGGAGTCGACGCCTGCCGGCAGCAACATTCCCTACGTGCAGGCCTACGACACGCAGACCGGCAAGCCGCTGGGTGGCCAGCAGGTCGTGAACAAGCACACGGTGGTCAAGACCAAGACCAAAAAGCTGCCGATCTTTATTACGGCGCTTGCCGGCTGTGCCTGCGGAGCCCTGCTGGTCATTGCGCTCATTATGAGCGGCACGCTCGATATCGGTGGCGGAAAGAATGCCGTGACGGCGGGTGCTTCGGGTTCGTCGACGCAAAAGATTACGATTGATTCCGAGGACACCACGCTGGCCGAGGCCGTTTCTGCCAAGGCCCTGCCCTCCGTCGTTTCCATTACCGCCACTTCGAGCGGCAGTCAGAATGGCTCGCTTTCGCAGTCTGCTGATGAGTCGGATAGCTCGGGCAGCGTCGGTTCGGGCGTCGTGCTCGATACCGAGGGCCACATCCTCACCAACAACCACGTGGTCGACGGCTACGACCAGTACGTGGTCACCATGGACGACGGCACCACCTACGAGGCCGAGTTCGTGGGCAACGATGCTTCGAGCGACCTGGCCGTCATCAAGCTCAAGGACGCCGACGCCTCCAAGCTTACGCCGATTGAGATCGGCGACTCCTCCAAGCTCAACGTGGGCGAGTGGGTCATGGCCATCGGCTCGCCGTTCGGCAACGAGCAGTCTGTCTCCACGGGAATCGTGTCGGCGCTGTATCGCTCCACGGCCATGAGCTCTACCAGCGGTAACACCATCTATGCCAACATGATCCAGACCGACGCTGCCATCAACCCGGGCAACTCCGGCGGCGCGCTCGTCAACGACAATGGCGAGCTCGTGGGCATCAACTCGCTCATCGAGAGCTACTCGGGCTCCAGCTCGGGCGTGGGCTTTGCCATTCCCGTTAACTACGCCAAGAACATTGCTGACCAGATCATCGACGGCAAGACGCCGGTGCATCCGTACATGGGCGCTACGCTTTCGAGCGTCAATGCGCTTAACGCCCGCACTAACAAGCTGAGCACCGATAGCGGCGCGTATGTGGCGAGCGTCGTTGAGGACGGTCCCGCCGCCAAGGCTGGCATCCAGGAGGGCGATGTCATTACCAAGCTGGGCGACGATGAGATTACGAGCGCCGATGGCCTGATCATCGCGCTGCGCAGCCACGAGGTGGGCGAGAAGGTCGAGATCACGCTTATGCGCGGCAAGGAAGAGAAGAAGGTCACGGTTGAGCTGGGCTCCGATGAGGAGCTGCAGAACCAGCAGCAGGACGACAGTTCGACCGACACCGGCAACGGCGGTATTACCGACGAGCAGCTGCGCCAGTATCTGGAGGAGCTGCTGGGCCAGCAGGGCCAGGGTCAAGGCTACGGCCAGGGCTACTAGCGAGCCGTTTCGCATATGCCGAAGCCAGAGGGGCTGTCCCGCCAAGTGTGGGACAGCCCCTCTTTTCTTATTGATCCGTTGGGGACGGAGGAAAACGGATCACTTGGGGCTGACAAGAGGCCTGGTTCGTAATGGTCTGGACAGTTAGTTCAGATACGTATAAATCTGGGGCAACTTGGGATGCGTTTTGAGCAATTTTTGATTGGGATGGGGCTCGAATGGGTGTTTGGAAGGGAGAGCGGGACGTTTACATGGTCTCGAGGAGCCCAAATTAGTTGAAACAGGGGTGTTCGTGCCTGATTCAGCTCTAGGATTTATACGTATCTGAACTAACTGTCCGCCCCGGTCTGGCGGCTGCCGATTCGGTGCGGTTCGAGACCGCTATTCGACCCCGTTGCGACCGGTGGTACTCTTGTATCCGTTTGAAATCGAGCGAAGGAGTGCCGCTATGGAGCAATCGAGCCTGTTTGGTGACGGCGTGGACATCGATACCGAAACGCCCACGACCGCGGAAGCCACCGCACCGACCGACGCCCATGCCCAGGCGGCAGCGCGCGCGGCCGAGCTGCGCCACGAGCTCGATTACCACGCCTATCGCTATTACATGCTCGATGCGCCCGAGATCACGGACGCCGCCTTCGACAAAATGCTCGTTGAGCTGCAGGAGCTCGAGGCGGCCTATCCCGACCTGGTGACGCCCGACAGCTATACCCAGCGCGTGGGCGGCTACGTGAGCGAGCAGTTTACGCCGGTAACGCACATGGCACGCATGTATTCCATGGACGATGCCATGGACCTGGACGAGCTCGACGCGTGGCTCCAACGCACCGAGGATGCGCTCGGCGCCGGTAGCGTCACCTATACCTGCGAGCTCAAGATCGACGGCCTGGGCGTGGCCCTTACCTACCAAAACGGCACCTTCGTACGTGCAGCCACACGCGGCGATGGCACCACGGGCGAGGACGTGTCGCTCAACGTGCGCACCATCAAGGATGTGCCCATGCACCTGTCCGAGCCGGCGCTCGCTCACATGGGCGCCGACCGCGAGCGCACCATTGAGGTGCGCGGCGAGGTCTATATGCCTAAGGGCAGCTTTGTGCGTCTGAACGACGAGGCCGATGCCGAGGGGCGCGACCCCTTCGCCAACCCGCGCAACGCTGCCGCTGGCAGCCTGCGTCAGAAGGACCCCAAGGTCACGGCGCGCCGCGATCTTGCCACCTTTATCTATGCCATCGCCGATACCGATCCGCTGCATGTTCACAGCCAGCGCGAGTTTCTTGACTGGCTGCGCAGCGCCGGTTTTAGCGTCAACCCCAACGTGGCTCGTTGCGCAACGCCGGCAGAGGTCCACGAGTTCTGTGCCCAGGCGCTCGAACATCGCGGCGACCTGGACTACGACATCGACGGCGTTGTCGTAAAGGTCGACAGCTTCCAGCAGCAGCTCGACCTGGGCTTTACCGCCCGCGCGCCGCGCTGGGCCATTGCCTTTAAGTTCCCGCCCGAGGAAAAGCAGACCGTCCTGCGCGAAATTCGCATCCAGGTGGGCCGCACCGGTGTGCTCACGCCGGTCGCCGAGTTCGACCCGGTGACGGTTGCCGGTTCCACCATTGCGCGCGCCACGCTGCACAACATCGACGAGATCCGCCGCAAAAACGTGCGCGAGGGCGACACCATCGTCGTGCACAAGGCGGGTGACGTGATCCCCGAGGTCGTGGGCCCGGTGCTCGATAAGCGCCCGGCCGATTCGGTCGACTGGCACATGCCCGAGGTCTGCCCCGTGTGCGGTAGCCCCGTGGTCCACGAGGACGGCGAGGTGGCCTACCGCTGCGTCTCCATCGACTGTCCCGCGCAGCTCAAGGAGCGCCTGCTCCACTGGGTGAGCCGCGGCTGCATGGACGTCGACGGCCTGGGAGACGAGATCGTCGATAAGATGATCGCCGCCGGCCTGATCCACGATGTCGCAGACTTCTACCAGCTCACGGTCGACGATATCGCTGGCCTGGACACGGGCCGCGTGTACGCCAGCTCCAACAGCAAAAAGGGCGTCAAGAAGGGCGACCCCATTCCGGTGGGTCTCAAGACGGCCGAGAAAATTATCGCCGAGCTCAACAAGTCCAAGAGCCAGCCGCTCGGTCGCGTGCTGTTTGCCCTGGGCATCCGCCACGTGGGCAAGAGTGTGGGTGAGGTCATCGCCGAGCGATTCCTGTCGATCGACAAGCTTATCTTGGCGAGCGAAGAGGACATCGCCGAGTGCGAGGGCATCGGTCCCAAGATTGCGGCGAGCGTCAAGCAGTTCCTGGCCGTGCCCGAAAACCTTGCCGTGCTGGAGCGTCTGCGCCAAGCGGGCCTGTCTCTCGAGGTCGACTTGGGCGCCGCTCATGCGCAGGCCGCAGCCGACGCTGGCGTGGCAGGCGAGCTCGCCGACGCACAGCCGCTCGCGGGTCTGACCTTCGTGCTCACCGGCACGCTCGTCAACCGCACGCGCGACGAGGCAGGCGCGGCGCTCAAGGTGCTCGGCGCCAAGGTTTCGGGCAGTGTGTCAAAGAAGACGAGCTACCTGGTCGCTGGCCCCAAAGCGGGCTCCAAGCTCACCAAAGCCGAGCAGCTGGGTGTACCCGTGCTGGACGAGGACGCACTCGAGCAGATCTTGGCTACTGGTGAGGTGCCGGAGGCGTAATGGATATAGAGAATCGCAATTGCTCGCAGGCGGAAGGGCGCACGAAGCACGCCCAAGGGCAGGCAAAAGAGCACCTGATGGCGCGAATTCGCATTGCGGAACGTGAGCGCTTGGCAGGTGCGTCTCGCGATGCTTTTGAGGCGTTGACCGAGCTAGAGACGAGGTTCGGTCTAGCCTAGTGATACGGGCACCGTGATTTGCGTCACGTAGGTTGTGGGATCGTCGCTGATGATGTCGTCGATGGGGGCGATTTCGCGTTGCCCCGCTACGCTGCCAACTTGTCAAAAGCCCCGCGCCGGTTGAGCACGGTAAACGCGACAACGCAAATGACCGCCGACAAAATCGATCCGCACGGCGAAGCGATGCCCATGGGAAACAGCGTGTTGGAATAGGCGTTCGACAGCAGCCAAGCGCCCGGTACGCGAATGAGCGCCACGGCCAGCACGTTGTGCGCAAAGCCGATATAGCTCTTGCCGTATGCAGCGAAAAAGCCGCTAAAGCAAATGTGGATGCCGGCAAAAATCGCGTCGAAAATATAACTGCGCATATAGCCGGTGCCGGCGGCGACCACCGCGGCGTCCTTGGCAAAAAAGCCAATAAACGCCGGTGCCACCAGCCACATCAGCGCCGTGATCAGGCAGCCGTACACCACCGAGATCGTCATGGCATCTTTGAGTACCTGACGCGCGCGGTCACCCTTGCCCGCGCCGGCATTTTGCGCCGTGAGCGCGCTGACGGTGGCGCCCATGGAGCTCGGCACAATGAACAAAAAGCTGATCATCTTCTCGACCAGGCCCACGGCGGCGGCGTCGACCAGGCCGCGGTGGTTGGCGATGACGGTGATAAACATAAACGCCACCTGGATGCAGCCGTCCTGCACGGCCACAGGCACGCCGATCTTAAGAATGCTGCCGAGCACCTCGGGCTGGGGGCGCAGGTCGCTACGCTTAACGTGGATGTTCGTGCGGCGGCTCTTGAGCCACACAAGCGCGAGGGCAACGCTGGCCGTCTGGGCGGTCACCGTGCCGAGCGCCGCGCCCACGGGGCCGAGCCCCATGTGGCCGATAAACAGAAAATCGAGCGCGATGTTAATGATGCACGCCACGCCGATCACGTACATGGGCGAGCGCGAATCGCCCAGCCCGCGAAAGATGGCCGAAAGAATGTTGTATGCGGCGATAAACGGAATGCCGACAAAGCAGATACGCAGGTAGGCGGCGGTTCCTTCGACTGCCTCGGCCGGCGTGCCAATGAGTGCCACAATCTGCGGACACAATGCAAGCAGGACAGCGGCCAGTACCACCGAGACGCCCATAAACAGCGTGATGGTATTGCCGATGGCGGTCTCGGCGCGGTCGAAGCGGCGCGAGCCCACGGCGTGGCCGACGATAACCGTCGTTCCCATGGCCAGGCCCACGAGCGTCACGGTAATGATGTAGAGCGTCTGCGCGCCATTGCCCACGGCGGTGATGCCGGCAGCGCCGCTAAACTGCCCCATCATGTACAGGTCGGCCATGCCGTAGAGCATCTGCAAAAAGTACGAGAGCATATAGGGCAGGGCAAAGACCGCGATGGTCTTGAGGACATTGCCGCGTGTGAGGTCGTGTTCCATGGGCGAGGCACTTTCTGGCTTGGTTCGTTTAGCTACCAGTGTAGTGAAAACCCTACAACGATTGTAGAGTCAAGGTTTATGTTGGCAGTGGGGCGAAATAAGTCGCGTGCACTATTATTCCGAGTGAATATGGACACACGTCACGAGAACTCGCCGCCGGCGCTAACCTTGCAGAAAACGATTTCGGAATACTTGACACCATTATTCGGCGCGCAATAATACGTGCGTTTGCGAACAACGTTTGATGGGGGTTGAACCTGCGTGCGCAATCTCAAAATACTGTTTTCCTATCTAGGGACATACCGTCGCGATGCCATCCTCGGCGTGTTCTTTGTGTCGGTCGAGACGGTGCTCGAGCTGTTTATCCCGGTCATCATGGCCAACATCATCGATGTGGGCGTGCCTGCGGGTGATATCAACTACATGCTGCTGCAGGGCGCGTACATGTTGGTGTGCGCTGCGCTTTCGCTGGTACTGGGCTTGGGTTATGCCCGCACGTCCGCCCGCGTTGCCTCGGGCCTAGGCGCTAACCTGCGCGAGGCCGAGTACAAAAAGATTCAAACGCTCGCCTTTGGCAACCTGGACAACTACGACGCCAGCTCGCTCGTCACCCGCATGACCACGGACATCACCGTTATCCAAAATGCTGTGGGCAACGGCTTTCGCCCTATGGTGCGCGGCCCGGTGACGCTTATCGTCGGCCTTATCTACGCGCTGATGCTGTCGCGCCCGCTCGCCACCGTCTTTGCGATCATCTTGCCCGTGCTGGCAATCGTGCTGGGCGTCATCACCTATCGCGTGAGCCCGCTCTACCGCCAACTCCAGACCTCGATGGACCACCTCAACGGCGTGGTACAGGAAGACCTCACCGCCGTGCGTGCCGTCAAGGCCTACGTTCGTACCGAGCACGAGGAGGCCAAGTTCGACACCGTCAATACCGAGCTCGCCGGCACGGCGACAAAGACCTTTGGCAGCGCGGTGCTCAACCTGCCGGTGTTTCAGCTGTCGATGTACGTGGCTGCGCTCTCTATCCTGTGGATTGGCGGCCGCATGATTCTCGCCGGCAAGCTGGGCGTGGGCTCGCTCACGGGCTTTATGAGCTACGTGCTGCTGATCATGAACTCGCTCATGATGATTTCCAACGTGTTTTTGCTGCTCACGCGCGCTCTCACGAGTGTGGGCCGTATCGCAGAGGTGCTCGATGAGGAGCCCTTTATCGCCAACCCTGCGGGAGACCTCGCGACTGCGGCGCCAGCGGACGGCAGTATCGAGTTTCGCGACGTTTCCTTTAAATACCGCGCGGATGCAGCCGAGGATGTGCTCGAGCATATCGACCTTCGCATCGAGAGCGGCTCGACGGTGGGCATCCTCGGCGGCACGGGTTCGGGCAAGAGCTCGCTTGTGCAGCTGATTGCGCGCCTGTACGACGCCACCGAGGGCACCGTGCTTGTGGGTGGACGCGACGTGCGCGACTACGACCTCGCCGCCTTGCGCGACGCTGTGGGCATTGTGCTGCAAAAGAATGTGCTGTTTACGGGTACCGTGCGCGAGAACCTGCAGTGGGGCAATCCGCAGGCGTCAGACGATGAGCTCCTCGCGGCTTGCCGCGCGGCGTGCGTGGACGAGTTCCTCGATCGCATCGGCGGGCTGGACGGCGAGTTGGGCCAAGGCGGCGCCGGTGTCTCGGGTGGCCAGAAGCAACGCCTGTGCATCGCGCGCACGCTGCTCAAGCATCCGCGCGTGCTCATTTTTGACGACTCCACCAGCGCGGTCGATATGGCGACCGACGCTAAGATTCGCGAGCACATCGCCCGGATTTCCGATACGACCGTGCTCATCATCGCCCAGCGCATCGCGAGTGTCATGGATGCCGATCGCATTGTGGTATTGGACGACGGTCGTGTCCACGGCGTGGGTACGCACGAGGAACTGCTGGCGGGAGACAACATCTACCAGGAGATTTACGCCTCGCAGATGGAGTTTGCGGGGAACGCGGACGCCGGCGACGGCAGCGACGATGGTTGCGCGAATGATCCGTTTTCCTCCGTCCCCGGAGGATTGCCCTTGGAAGGGGGTGAGCGCCATGCCTAAGACCGCAGCCCAAGCACGCCCGGCCGACCTCAAGCGCACTGTGCGTCGCTTACTCTCCTACATGGGGCATGCCAAGTTCTCGTTGCTCGCGGTGGGCGTGCTCGCCTCCGTTGCCGCCATCGCGAGCCTCGTCGGCACCTACATGGTGCGTCCCATCGTTAACGGTTTGGCCACGGGCGGGGAGGAACTGCTTGCCAAGCAGGTTATCCTGACGGCGATCATCTACGCCGCGGGCGTGCTCTCGGCCCTGGGCTACTCGCAGATCATGGTGCGCGCGGCCCAACGCGTGGTGTCCGATATTCGCCGCGACCTGTTCGCGCACATCCAG
>CABSYH010000032.1:0-10843 GCA_902481965.1 uncultured Collinsella sp. | reverse complement strand
CTCTATTCGTCGGCAGCGTCAGATGTGTATAAGAGACAGGCCATATATCGAACGGCTGACGTTTCGCTTGCTGCCGCTCGTTTCCTCGAATACCTCTAAACGTGTACACGTCATTGTCCGCTTTGGGCAAATCTCAGAGTCCGGTACATTTTCTTATGAAATTGAACTTTAGAATGAGGTGCCGCGTTATACTGCTGCCTAAATTGAACTCTGGTTCAATTCGTGTTCTATAAATTGAACTTTGCCAGCAAGGAGGTTCCTGTGGCCCAAGAGACGTTTAGCGATCGCCTGCGACAGACTATGTCCGATCGTGACGTTCGCCAGTCGGACGTAATCCGCGCATCGGAGATGCTCGGCAAAAAACTCGGCAAGAGTCAGATGAGCCAATATGTGAGCGGCAAGACGATCCCGCGGCGCGATGTGGCTGAGCTGCTCGCCCGTATTTTGGAGGTCGATGTTACCTGGCTGCTTGCCGGCGACGCCGATCAAGGCGAGGCATCATCACCCCGCAACGATTCCAAGCCCGAACCCCATCCCTCAGCTCAAATTGCAAGGAGCACCACCATGCGTACTTTTTCTAAATCCACCAAACTCGACAACGTCCTGTATGACGTGCGCGGTCCCGTCGTCGACGAGGCCGCCCGTATGGAGGACGAGGGCGAGCGCATCCTCAAGCTCAATATCGGCAACCCGGCGCCCTTCGGTTTCCGCACACCCGATGAGGTCATCAAGGACATGCGCCAGCAGCTGCCCGACTGCGAAGGCTATTCCAACTCGCGTGGCCTGTTCTCCGCGCGCAAGGCAATCATGCAGTATTCGCAGATCAAGGGCCTGCCCAACGTTCAGATGGAGCATATCTACACGGGCAACGGCGTGTCCGAGCTCATTCAGCTTTCGATGAACGCGCTGCTCGACAACGGCGACGAGATTCTGATCCCCAGCCCCGACTATCCGCTCTGGACGGCGTGCGCAACCCTTGCCGGCGGTCATCCCGTACATTATCTGTGTGATGAGCAGGCGGATTGGTATCCCGACTTGGAGGATATGGAGTCCAAGATTACGAGTGCGACCAAAGCCCTCGTCATCATCAACCCCAACAACCCCACGGGTTCTGTCTATCCGCGCGAGGTGCTCGAGGGCATCGTCGAGATTGCGCGCAGGCATCAGCTGATGATCTTTGCCGATGAGATCTACGACCGCCTGTGCATGGACGGCTACGAGCACGTCTCGATTGCCTCGCTCGCCCCCGACCTGCCCTGCGTTACCTTTAGCGGTCTGTCCAAGTCTCACATGATTGCGGGCTATCGTATTGGCTGGATGGTGCTTTCGGGCAACCAGCGCTGCATGAGCGACTTCATCATGGGCATTAACATGCTCTCCAACATGCGCCTGTGCTCCAACGTGCCGGCTCAGTCGATCGTTCAGACGGCACTCGGTGGTCATCAGTCCGTTAACGACTACATCCGTCCCGGCGGCCGTGTCTACGAGCAGCGCAACTTTGTGTATGAGGCGCTCAACAAGATTGACGGCATCTCGGTGGTTAAGCCGCGTGCGGCGTTCTACATCTTCCCCAAGATGGATGTGAAGAAGTTCAACATCACCGATGACGAGCAGTTCGCCCTTGACCTGCTGCACGAGAAGAAGATCCTGATCACGCGTGGCGGCGGCTTCAACTGGGCTGAGCCCGACCACTTCCGTATCGTGTACCTGCCGCGCATGGAAGTACTCAAAGAGTCCCTCGAAGACCTCGCCGATTTCTTTGACCATTACCGCCAGGCGTAACGGCAAAGGTAGCCTGTAATGAAACGGTCGGCCCGCAACGGATGCGGGCCGACCGTTTTCTGTCTAAGCCCGTGCTGTTAGCGCTTGTCTCGTTGAGCGGGCGAGGTTCGCGTGTGAGCGGTAAGTTCTATTCCAAAATGGAATACAGTGGGCTTAAGCTGGAATTGATGTCCGGGTACCTGCTTTTCTAGAATGTTTTCAACAAGATGAAAGGCGGTTCCAACCAATGATTATCGATGCAAATTCCTACTGGTTCGACGAGCGCATCTTTCATGACGAGACGCTCTGCGAACAGTTTTTGGCCGAGGTACCCCGCGCCTATGACACCGAAGGCTATCTGACCATGAATTCCGCCGGCAAACGACAGATCGTGATCGAGATGCCCGCCGGTTCTCCGGGTCTTAACTACATTGAGGGCGACTACACCCTCGAGAAGCGCTTGGCCGATATGGATGAGGCGGGGGTCGACAAGGCGATCCTCAAGCTCCCCGGCTGTCACGAGTGGATGTCGCTCGAGATGTGCCGGCGTTTCAACGACGGTATGGCTGCTGACGCGAAGGCGTCAAGTGGCCGTCTGATTCCGCTTGTCGCTGTGCCGCCCTTTGGCACCAAAGCAAATTTGGAGGAGCTCGACCGCAGACTCGACGATGGTTTTGCGGGTGTGCAGCTCTGCGCTCACTACGGCAAGCGCTATCTCGACGACCAGGTCTTCTCGAGTTTTTTCGAGCACCTGAACGAACGCCATGTCACCGTCTACGTGCACCATGTTCCCGTGCCGGTCGAGAACGAGTCGCTTCTCGCGTACGACAACCTTCGCCGCTCTTATGGCCGCTGCGTCGACCAAACTACGGCGATCGGCCGAGAGATCTTTGGCGATTTCTTTGAGCGCTACCCCAATATCAAGATGGTCCACTCCATGCTCGGTGGCGCTTATTTTGCGTTTAAGGAGATGCTGCTGCCGCACGGTCCCAAGCGTCCAGATGCCTCGGGTCGCTTCCAGACCGATACCGAGACGGTCTCCAAGCGTCTTGAGAACAACGTTTATTTCGACATGTCCCATGCTCAGCCCTGGGGCGAGACGCTTCTTGCCTGTGCGGTTGAGGTCCTTGGTGCAGACCATATTGTCTTTGGTACGAGTTATCCCGTTAAACGCGAGTGGCTAACAGAGGGTGTCGCCTGCGTCCGCGCCACAGATTTAAGTGATACGGACAAGGACCTTATGCTTGGCGGCACGGCACAGCGCTTGTACGGCATCGAGTGAGCGACAGATAAAGGAGGGCGTTCGCCATGGATAAGGGAGAGATGAAGGCCGGAGCCGCCCGGGTGGCCATTAACTTAGAGGACGTATTGCCGTTCGACGGTTTCGACGCACTCCGTCATGAAATCTTTGCCCGTGCCTTCGTGGTCGAAGGGATGGGGCGGCGCGCTTACATCCTTTCACTTGAGGTTACCTCGATCGCTCCGGCCCTACTCGTCGATCTGCGTGAGGTTGTCAAGGATGTCTCTAATTGCGACGGCGCCTTTTCTTGGGTGGTCCCGACCCACACGTTTTCTGCGCCTCACGTGCGCACCCCTGGGCATCTGGCCGACACCGATGCCCGCGATCGAAATGAGCGCTATCGTGCCGCGCTCATCGCCGCGACACGCGCGGCCGTTGAGCAGGCGGTTGCGGGCATTCGCTCTGTCACGCTCGCCTCGGCGGAGGGCTACTGTCCTGTGAACGTTAACCGCGACATTGAGACGCCGGCCGGCTGGTGGCTGGGAGTAGACCCCAAGGGGTTTGCCGACCACGCGATGCCCATACTTGTCGCGAGGGATGCCGAGGGCGGGCTCGTTGCCATGCTTGCGACGGCTGATGTCCAGTCTTCCGTGCTCGACGGATCGCACGATTCTCAGGGGAAGCGCTTGGTGAGCGGGGACCTCTTTGGCTTTGCCGCCATGGCTCTCGAGCGCGAATTGGGCGGAGTCGTGTTGCTGCTACCCGGTGCCGCGGGGGATCAGAGTCCGGCGGAGCGCGCCGTAACCGTTGCGTTCGATTCGACCGGGGCGAAGCAAACGTTAGATGCTCACGAGAGTGGATATCGCATGCTGCATCGACAGGGTCGCGCTATGAGCGATGCGTTGATTGAGGCCGTCCGTGCGGCGCGTGAGGACGATGCCATCGGCGTCGATGCTCGCACGGTCGACGTCCTTTTGCCCGCCCAGACGCGCGCCGACTTCTGCTCATTGGCCCCGCATCGAACTTATGGGTTTCATGCGGCAGGCGAACAGCGTACGAGGGTCTATTTACTTCGGCTGGGAAATGTCGAGTTCGTTGGTATCCAGCCCGAGGTTTCGAGCTCGTTTGGCGCCGCCGTGCGCGCCGCCCGATTCTGCCCCGTGCTCTTTGCCACGCTTGTCAACGGAGGGCAAAAGTATCTGCCGGCCCCCGATGCGTACGAGAAAATCACCTATGAGGCCATGAACTCCGGCTTCGCCGCCGGTTCCCATGAGCGCCTCCTTCAAACCATCCTTGCCGCTTTAAACGCGGCATGACAAAAAGGAGAACTTGCATGAATATCGGACATGCACGCCGCAAGATTACCCCGCAAGGCGACATCTATCTAATCGGATACCGCAACCTCCCCAACCGTCTGGAGCCTGCGACAGGCGTCCATGACGACGTCTTCGCCAACGCGATTCTTTTCCAACAGGACGACCGCGAAGTTTTTCTCTTCAACGCCGATGTTCTCGAGTTTGAGGAGGGCATGGCCGAGGAGGTTAAGACGATGCTCGCCGAGCGCTACGGAATCGACCGTGACTGCGTTCTGCTCTCCGCGACGCACGACCACACTTCGATCGTCGCCTACCATCGCAGCTGGTGGACGGGAAAATTCAACGAGGACTACTATCGCTGGTTCCTCGATACCATCTGTCAATGCTTCGAAGAGTGCCGCGCCAACGCGCGACCTGCGACCTGCCGCATGGGCAAAAAAGTCATCACCGGTTTCTACGACAACCGCATCATCCCAGGTGAACTCGCCGACAATGAGGTCATTGTCGTATCGTTCTTCGATACCGAAGGCAAGCCATTTGCGGGCTTTGTGAACTGGGCGGTGCATTCTGCCTGTGTCGGACCCGACTGCACGGAGCTCACGAGCGAACTCGCCGGTCTTACCGGCAAAAAGCTCGCTCAGAGTCTTGGTTACTATCCGGCCATGGTCGTCGGTGCTGCTGGCGACTGTAGCGACCGCAATTTTCGCCAGGGACGCGGCATTCCCGAGGTCGAGCGCGTTTCGACCGGTCTTGCCGAGGCGATTTCCCAGATCAAGCTCGATCGCGAGGTCGTTCTTGACCGCATCGAGCCTCAGACGTTCTATCACACCGTTGCCCATGACGACTTTTCGCTCACGCTTAAGTGTGCCGTCATCAGTCTGGGCGGCCTGCATCTCTTTGTGTTCCCGAGTGAGCTCGGCAGCGACTTGGGTATTCGCATGAAGCGCGAATGCCCGGTCGAGGGAATAGTTTGCGGTTACACCAACGGCTATTTCGAGTATTTCCTTCCGGCACGCGAGTACGGCCTCTCCTTTGAGACCGAGCGTACTCAGATTCCCCAGGGCGAACCGGAACGTCTGTGTGACAAGTTCTGCCAGACGACGAGACTTCTCGGCGCAGCAGATTCGCGTCTGTAGACCTGATTGCGTGACATGGGCCAATGAGGCTCGCTGCCATGTGATCGGCATCTTCCATCTTCTCTGCCGTTTCCCATCCCGGGCGTACGTGCGTCCGCGGATTTCAAAGGGGGAAGCGGGTTCCTTGCCCTCCCACGTCGACTACGGAGGCATGAAATCGATGCTATACCCCGCTCAGAAAAAGGAGAATTCCATGAAATACCAGAAGCTTTGCGATGAAATCATCACAAAGGTCGGTGGTCGAGACAATGTGTTAGACGTGAGCCACTGCATTACGCGTCTCCGTTTCCACCTCAAGGATGAATCGCTCGCCCAGACTAATGAGCTTAAGGCGACGAAGGGCGTCGTTGACGTCATCCAGGCCGGCGGACAGTATCAGGTCGTGATTGGTGCCACTGTCGAGGCCGTCTACAACGACCTTGTTCAGATTGGCGGGTTCGACTCCAAACCCGCACTCGATATCGATGAAGGCGACGACGTCAAAAAGGGCGATCCATTCTCGCGTCTGCTGGCCATCATCTCCGAGATTCTGCAACCGGTTCTTGGCGTGCTTATGGCCGGTGGCTTTATCAAGTCGATGCTCGCGCTCTGCACGGTTGCCGGTTGGCTTGCCAAGGACAGCAATACGTATGTGACGCTCTCGGCAATCGGAGATTCGGTCTTCTATTACTTTCCGCTAATCATTGGCTGGACGTCGGCCAAGAAGTTCGGACTTAAGCCCGTTATGGGAATGGCGCTCGGCGGTATCCTCGTCTACCCGACGCTCGTTGCCCCTATGGGTGGAGATCCGCTCTACACGCTCGGCGCCGGCACGGTCTTCGAGTCCAATGTCTACGGTGATATTTTTGGCATCCCGCTGATCATGCAGAATTACTCATCGACGATTCTACCTGCGATCTTTATCGTCTGGATTGCCTCCAAGGTGCACAAGGCCCTTTCTAACGCGCTGCCCGCGCTTGTGAGCTCATTCTTCTCCAACATCCTGACGCTCCTCATTTGCGGCATCCTTGGCCTGCTTGTGGTCGGTCCGGTCATGACGGTCCTCTCCAACATCGTTGCCCAGATCATCTTGATGCTCATCAACTTCCAGCCCGCCATCGCCGGCTTCGTCATCGGCACGTTCTGGAGCCTGCTCGTCATGTTCGGCCTGCACTGGGGTATCATCCCGCTGTGGTTTCTCGATGTCGCAACCTACGGCTATGACCTCATTAACCCGCTCGTGTATGCAGGCGGTTGTGCCATCGCCGGTGCTGCGCTTGGCATGGTCATCCGAACCAAGGACTCCGAGGAAAATGCTGCCGTCAACATTCCCGCCCTTGTCTCTTCGATTTTCGGTGTCAACGAGCCTGCGCTTTACGCCATCTTGCTGCCGCGTAAGCGTCTTATGTGGGCAACCTTTATTTCCGCTGGTGTAGGCGGCGCCATTGCCGGTCTCTTGGGTGCCAAACTCTATGCCTTCGGTGCCTCCGGCCCGCTCGGTTTCCCGAGCTTTATTAACCCTGCCGGCATCGACACGGGCTTTATCGGCCTTGTCATCTCCGGTGTGGTCGCTTTCGTTCTGGCTCTTGTCGCCGCTATGGTGATCGGTACCAGGAAGGACAAGGGCGGTAAGGCACTCAACATCTCGGTGGACTAGTCTTTTTGCGCACTTTGATTAAATATGCCTCGGACGGCGACGTGCCGCCCGAGGCATATTTGTGTTTCGTGCCGCTGCCAGCGTGTTTGCGGACACAAGTCTGCCGTTGTGGGGCAGCGGGATTATGACGGTCGCGCCGGGATGGAAGACGCACGGTCGCCCTGCAGGAGCTGACGGTAGGGGAGGAAGCCGATGAACGAGACGACCGCCTGCGAGTGCGCGGCGTTCCGCTTGAGGTAGAGCCTGACCTCGGAGGTCGTCGCGGGCTCAAGCGGCACCAGGGCTACCTTTCCGCTGGCAAGCGATTCCGCCGGCTTGCGCATGAGGAATGAGACACCGGCGCCGCGTGCGACAAGAGAGATGATGTTCTCGGCTCGTTTGCCGGTGAACGTAACACGTGGGCCAAATCCAGCTTCTCGACAAAGGGAAAGGACGAGCTCGCTTACGAACGAGCCTTGGGGAAGCATGAGGAAATTCTCGTCGATAAGGTCGTCTATCTCGACGGTGTCACGTTCGGCGAGCGGATGGTCGAGCGGAAGGACGGCCACGAGCCGGTCGGTCGTAAAGGGAATCTTTTTGAACTCCGGCTCGATGGCGCCGCTGTCACGGATGAAGGCCAGGTCAATGTCCTCGTGCAGGAGCATACGCTTGAGTGTGTCGCCCTCGCCTTCGATGAGCTCGACAGAATATGAGGGGTTCGCCTGCTGAAAATCGATGACGGCGTCCGTGATCCCATAAGGGGCCATAATGGGGATAGAACCTACGGTGAGGTGCTCGAGCGGCTCACCTGCGCCTATTTGAATGGCGGCAAGATAGCGGTGCTGAAGCGTCGCAATTTTTTGCGCATAGGGGAGGAGCGCTTCACCTTGCGCGGTGAGTGTTACGTGGCGCTGGCTTCGATCGATGAGCTTACAGCCGAGTTCGTGCTCCATTGCCATGATGTGCTTGGAGAGGGTTGATTGCGACATGAAAAGCAGTTCCGCCGCATCAAGAAACGTGCGTGACTGCGCTAAGATGGCGAATTCGCCAAAGCGGCTGATATCCATAGGGAGGCCTCCGGTACCCTCATTTTGGCAGGTGGCCTAAACCACGACGCCATTGCAGTGGTCGATTTCGTGCTGGATGATCTCGGCGGTGTAGCCCGAGAAGTTTTTGATGCGGTGAACGAAGTTCTCGTCCAAATACTCAACCTTAATGCGGCGATAGCGGGTACAGGGACGCTCGCCGATCAGCGAGAGGCATCCTTCGCTCGTCTGATAGGCATTGACCTGCTCAAGAATTTGAGGGTTGTACATCAGGAGTGTCCTGTTGCCGTCCTTTACGCAGATGATGCGTTTGCGCACGCCAATCATGTTGGCGGCGAGGCCCACGCACTCGCGCTCATGCTCGTGGAGTGTATCCAGGAGGTCCTGCTCGGTCGCGGCATCGTCGGGTCCCGCGTCTTCGGAAGGCAGGCGCAAAAAGAACTCGGATTTCATGATGGGCTTAATCATGGCGGGCTCCTCATGTCTCATGCTTTCGTGGACTTTTAATAATAGCGCGGAAGGAAAGCTGTGCGTCCGCGTTACAATCTTTCGACGTTGGACCATGTTGCCAGATTCGTCGTGTACGGCGTCTGGCGTAAGTCTAGGGCTCATTTTTCGCCCTGGACCGTTCCTCTGGGGCGATGCGACTGTCGTTCCAAGAGGAAGGAAATGCATGGGGAGCAAATCTCAGCAACAAGTTCAAGTAACGCCATCGGCCACTGCGGCGCTTCTCGTCGTTATGTATATTGCGGCCTTTGTTGCCGCGTTTAACGAGAACATCATTAACGTGGCGTTGCACGACATTATGGTGGCCTTTTCGGTGAGTGCCACCACGGCGCAGTGGCTCGTCTCGGGCTACATGATTGTGACGTCGATCTTTACGGCCATCATGGCCTTCCTGTCCGGCCGCTTCTCGACGCGCAAGCTGCTGTTTTTCGCATGCGGATGTATGGTCGCCGGCGAAGTCCTGTGTCTGATCGCTCCGTCGTTTAGCGTTTTGCTGCCAAGTCGTATTTTGCAGGCTGCGGGATCGGGCATCTTGTTTCCGCTCATGATGAACGTGGTGCTGTCTTGCGCCCCGCGCGAGAAGCTCGGTCTGTATCTGAGCCTGGGTGGTGCCTGCATTACGCTAGGACCGGCGTTTGGACCCGTGATTAGCGGTCTTATGTGCACGTTGTTCGGCTGGAGGGCGGTGTTCGTAGTGCCGCTGGTGGGCGGCATTGTGGTCGCTGCGGCGGGCGTTAAGCTTGTTCAGAATGTCGGAGAGCGCTCGAACACCACGCTTGATATTCTGTCGGTTGTTTTGCTCGCCGCCGGCATTACGGCATTTGTGTATTCCGTAGGCGAGTTCTCGACCAATCTGATTGCCGGCATCGTGACGCTTATCGCCGCCATTGTGCTGCTCGGCCTGTTTGCGGCCCGTCAGCTCAAACTCGAGCATCCGGTGCTTAACGTGCGTCCCATGGCGAGCGTTCGTTTTTGGCCTGCGTGCCTGCTTGTGGTGGTGTCGATGATGACAACGTTCTCGATGAGTGTTTTGTTGCCGCTCTATTTTGAGGGCGCATACGGCATGACCGCACTTGTTGCGGGCCTGCTCATTTTGCCGGCAATTGCCTGCAACGCCGTGACCTCGATTGTGGGCGGACGCGTGATGGACGCCCGTGGCGCATGGCCGCTGCTGCCGGTCGGCTTTGCCCTGATTGCCGTGGGGCAGACTGCAATCTCGATGACGGCGGCAAGCATGAACATCGGCGTCGTTGTGGCGCTGACCGTTGTGGTGTATGTCGGAGTCGGTTTGGTGCTGAGCCCCTCGCAAACGGCCGGATTGGAGACGCTGCCTGCCGCTGAACATCCTCACGGAACGGCATTGCTTAACACGTGGAACATGATTGCCGCATCGTTTGGCCCGTCCCTGTTTATCGGTCTGCTCTCGAGTTCTGCAGCGACTGCCGGCGCGGCTGGCGCTGCGACCGACGTTGCCCAGGCGATTGGATTTGCAACTGCCGTGCGTGTGGCGGCTGTAGTTGCCGTGGTCGGGTTCGTGGCGTCGCTGGTGTACGCTCGTCGCGAGTCGCACATGTCGCATTAATGTGTGCACATAGATTCTGCAGTTAGATTGGATGGTGACACCATAAACTAATGGACGTTTTGCCGAGAGGCATGAATGTTTAAAGCGCAAAGAGTGCGCGACGGGCCCCGCGAATGGGGCGATGATGCCCGAGAGGGCCAAGAAGGAGTCTCATGTCCGAGAACGAAGAGATCATGAACGAGACCGAGAACGAGACCATGGCTGCCGAGGTCGAGGCAGTCGAGACCGTGGAGACCGAAGCTGCCGAGGTTGAGGCTGCTGACGAGGTTTCCGCCGAGGAGGAGGCCGAGGTTGTCGAGGCCGCCGTTGATTACGATGACGAAGAGCTGATGGACAAGATGCAGAAGGCCGCCCGCCTGCTGCGTAGCCGTCGCTTTGCTATTTCCAAGGAGGAGGAGGCCAAGGCCGAGCGCATGGCGAACATCGAGCGCGCCATCAAGCTTCTTGACCTCAAGCCCAAGATGGAGCAGAAGGAAATGTCCGACCTGCTGGGCATGCGCCTCCGTGAGCTCGATGGCCTGATGGCCGAGGCCGAGGCTGCCGATCTGGTCGGCCGCATCGACGACGCCGAGGGCGATATGCGCAAGATCGCTGTCTCTTATACACATCTCCGAGCCCACGAGACGTAGAGGAATCTCGT
>CABSYH010000031.1:0-11437 GCA_902481965.1 uncultured Collinsella sp. | reverse complement strand
GAGATTCCTCTACGTCTCGTGGGCTCGGAGATGTGTATAAGAGACAGCGTCAAAAGGACACAATGGCGCGCTTTATAGACGATCTTGAGCATTTGGAAGAGCTCGATCGCGACCAGCTCGCCGATCTGTCGCGCCGCGTGCGCGAATATCGGCGCCGCCAACGCTAGAGCGGGCGTCGCGCGTCACAATGAGGGGGACTGAATATGAATATCACCGTGTACCTGGGTGCCAGTGCCGGCAATGACCCGGCGTTTCTGTCCGCGGTGCAGGAGCTGGGTAACTGGATCGGCGCTAACGGGCACGCGCTCGTGTACGGCGGGTCCAAGTCGGGTCTGATGGGTGCGCTCGCCGATAGCGTGCTCGATGCCGGCGGACATGTGACGGGTGTGGAGCCGAGCTTTTTTATCGAGGCTGAGTTTCAGCACGACGGAATCGACGACCTTATCGTGACGAGTGATATGGCAGAGCGTAAGGCAAAGATGATCGAGCTCGGCGATGCGTTCATTGCCTTTCCGGGCGGCACGGGCACGCTCGAGGAGATTGCCGAGGTTATGTCCGCGGTATCGTTGGGGCATTTGGATGCGCCGTGCATCTTGTACAACCTCGGGGGTTACTACAACGATCTTAAGGCGCTGCTCGGGCACATGATTGATAAGGGTTTATCGAGCCCGCAGCGCCAGCAAGGCATTTACTTTGCCGAGGATCTGTGCGAAATCGCATCAATTATCAACGGATAAGCCTTGAGCCTGTCCCGCCGTGGTCCCCGGTGGCTCCGTTTGCAGCGCAGACGGTTGGCTTGACTGGGCTACACTCGCTCTACAATAAAACGTATCTATGTCGACTTTGACCGTGGGAGGACCCGATGGATAAGCTCGCTAAACCCACGAACCGAGCGCTGTTTTTGGTCAGCGTTGCCGTGACCGGCGCACTCGCGGGTGCCGCAGTCTGGCTGTTCTTTTTTGTGATGGAGCACGGTATCGACTATCTATGGACAGAGATTCCGCACGCGCTGGGCGTCGCTTCGCCCGAGCTCGCCAGCGGCCCGTTCGGTTTTCTGCCGTACCCGTTTTTTGTCTGCCTGCTGGGCGGCCTGTTAATCGGTCTGTACGAAAAGATGACAGGCACCAAGACCGATGACCTCAACCAGGTGATGACTAAGGTCAAGCAAGACGGGCGCTACCCGTACGACAACCTGGGTAAGCTTTCGCTCGCGGCATTGCTGCCGCTGCTGTTTGGCGGAAGTATTGGACCGGAGGCCGGCCTGACCGGCGTTATCGCTGGTCTGTGCAGCTGGGTCGGCGACCGCATGCGTCGCTTTGGCGCCGAGTTTAGGGAGCTCACGCTGCTGGGCACCCAGGCTGCCCTGACGGCGCTCTTTACCGCGCCCGTCTTTGGCTTTGTGGCGCCGCTCGCCGGTAGCGCCGACGGCCAGGGCGAAGGCGCCGACGATGAGTCCGCGTCCGGCGAGATCACCATCAAGCTGCCCAAGGCACAAAAGACGGTGGTCTATGGCATTGCGATTGCCGGCGGTCTGGGCACCTACCTGTTGCTTGGTCAGCTTGTGGGCGGCGGCATGGGCATGCCCAGGTTCGAGTCCGCCGAGGTGGGCAATCTGGAACTTGTCTGGCTCATTCCGCTGGCGTTGGTCGGTACCGTATGCGGTTGGCTGTACTTTGTCTCCGAGCATGCAAGCGAGGCGCTGTCCCATGCCCTAGGGGAGCGCCCTGTCGTCAAGGCAATGCTGGCTGGTCTGGCGCTCGCCATCTGCGGAACGGTCCTGCCCTACACCATGTTTGCCGGCGAGACGCAGGCCGACGTGCTCATGGAAACCTATCTGACCATCCCCGCCGGTGTGCTCATCGCGACCGGTCTTGTTAAGGCCATGCTGACCCCCGCCCTCATCAACATGGGCTGGCGCGGCGGCCACTTCTTCCCGGTTATCTTCTCGGGCGTGAGCCTGGGTTATGGCCTTGCCATCCTCACCGGCGCAGATCCGGTCTTTTGCGTCGCCGTCTGCACGGCATCGACGATGGGCGCCGTCATGCGCCAGCCTGTCATGGTTGTGGGCCTGCTGCTTATGTGTTTCCCGCTCAAGGGCATCGTCTGCATGATCATTGCCGCAGCCATCGCCGCCGGCATTCCGCTGCCCAAGCCGCTGCGCAAGTAACGTGGTGGTGCGCGACGGGGACATGCCGTTTGTCACGGATTTACGGATGGGCGATTGCGACCGATTGTGGCTAGCATGGGTCAAGTTCCGCGTGGCTACAGATCGCGTGCTCGATAGACCTTGGTGCTGACGGTGCAGCTGATTGCACATAGCGCGAGGGCCAGTACGGCAATTCCTGCGCACAGACAGCCCAGAACGGCAGGATCGGGATTCGCTCCGGCTATCGACATGAGCCAGTTGCTGATGGGGCTGGAGGAGCTCAGCGTGGCCATGGTGCCGCAGCCAAGCAGGGCAAACAGGCCAACGGATAGGCGCAGCGCCTCCATGTGTCCAAATCGAAAGAACAGCGGCTGCGCCAAAAACACCATCATGAGGGAGATGAGCATCGATGCTGCCGAGGCGATTGCGATTTCAAAGGCCGTCTGTCCCGTCGAAGGAATGCCCGCGCTGTTGAAGAGCGGGATGGCGACGATACTCAAAAGTGTAGCTGCACATGCCATGACGGCGGAGAAGGCAATAACGCTCAGGTAGCGTGCGCAGATGATGTCTTTGCGCGAGAAGGGCAGCGTTGCGCGATAGCGTTCCCATCCGTTTTGATTGTCGTAACCGGCCAGTGAGTTCATGAATAGGATGGGCGACATGGCACTGACGGCGCAGGCGCCGGCGCTCATACCAGAGTCACCGTCCGACGTGTTGGCGAGCGTCAGCACAACGAATATGAACAGGCCGACGCCCGCGATGCTCGGGATGAGCGTGCGAACGATGGCGAGCTCGGACATAAAGGCGCGTTTCATTTCGAAGCCCCTTTCAGCATGAGGCGCAGATAGTCATCAATGGTTGCCCGATCGCAGGGAATCTCGGGGAAGGCCTCGAGCGTTTCGCGACGGTTGGGCACGAGCACGTCCACGCTATAGGCGTGGTGGACGGCACGGGCGCCTTCGACGCAAGCCATAAGCTCGGCGGCCTGCGCTTGGGTGCAGTGGGCGATGCCGGCGCGGTCGGTAATATCCTCGCGCGGCAGGTCAAACACAATCGAACCGTTATCGATGCAGATGACGCGGTCGGCGGCGCGATCGAGGTCGGACGTAATATGGCTCGAGAGCAGCACGCTGTGCTGGCCGTCGGCGACAAAGGCAAGCAACTCATCGAGCAGCTCCTCGCGTGCCATGGGATCGAGGCCCGCGGTGGCTTCGTCCAAAACGAGCAGCTTGGCCTCGTGGCAGAGCGCGCAGGCAAGCTGCAGCTTCATGCCCATGCCGCGGGAGAGGTCCTTGATCTTTGCCTTGGGATCCAAGTCAAATCGATCGATGAGGCTGGCGAAGGCGTCGTGGCCCCAGGTGGGGTATGCCGGGCTTACGAGTGCTTCGACTTCGGTCACCTTGAGTGTGGAAGGGAAGGGACACGTGTCCAGCACGAGGCCGACGCGAGTGCGCAGACAACGCTGCGTCTCATCGGACGCGTCGGCGCCACAACGCTGCCCAAACAGGTGCACTTCGCCGGCATCGAGTTTGATAAGCCCAAGCGCGACGCGAATGGTCGTGGTTTTGCCGGCGCCATTTGCGCCCACAAAGCCAACGATCTGGCCAGGCTCCACGGCAAGCGTGACGTCGCGCAGTGAAAAGCGGTCGCTCACACGGCGTGAGATATCTTTGAGTTCTAGCAACTTTTGCATGGTATAGCCTTTCTTGCAGATGGCTACTGCATGGTTTCGGGGGCTACGAGGTCGAGCATTTCGTGCAGCTTGTCGCGCGTGACGCCCAAGGCTTCGGCTTGGCTTGCCGCTTTCGCAAGCAGCTCTTCGATATGGCAGAGCTGGTTTTCGCGCAAGAGTTCTTGGTTGCCCTCGGCGACAAAGCAGCCCTTGCCCTGCACGGTGCAGATAAACCCGAGCTGCTCCAGGTCGGCGTAGGCGCGCTTGGTGGTGATGACGCTCACGCCAAGATCGCTCGCGAGTGCACGGATGCTGGGGAGTTTGGCTCCCGCAGCGAGCGTGCCCGAAAGGATTTGAGCTTTGACCTGCGAGGATATCTGTTCGTAGATGGGCTTATCGCTCGAATTGGATAGGATGATGTCCACAGCGGCTCCTTAGCTGTTGGGCTACACGTGTATATAACCGGTAATCACAGTATATATACACTATGCACAGTTATGCAAGAGGTAAATAGGGATTGTCCGCTCGTTCGTTCATCTCAATCTGTAACATCTGGAACCGATTTGGACGGCTACCTGTTATAGATTGAGATTTTGCTGGCGGGCCCCACCTAGTTGTCTCAATCTGTAACAACTGGAGAAGTTATTGGCTGCTAGATGTTACAGATCGAGACATTGGCCACCCGTCTATCCTTATATCTCAATCTGTAACAGATGGACCCGTTTTGAGTGGCTAGATGTTACAGATTGAGATCTTTCTGGGACGCCCAACTGTTTGTCTAAATCTGTAACAGGTAGAGGTTCAAAAACCGTCTAGATGTTACAGATCGAGACAAACTGCTGCGGAGTGCCGCCATCGACTGCTACCCCAGGCCCCAACTGATGAATTTGTCCTGATAGGTGCCCTATGGCGGGATTTCGCGGCTACAATAGTGCGGTTACATCGACGTAATGCACTCAATGCAAGAAAGGATCCGCATGGCAAGCCTGTCGGATGAAATCTCGTCGCGCCGCACATTCGCGATCATCAGCCACCCGGACGCCGGTAAGACCACACTTACCGAGAAACTGCTGCTCTATACCGGCAGCATCCAGACTGCCGGCTCGGTCAAGGGCAAGAGCTCGGCCAAGCATGCCGTCTCGGACTGGATGGACATCGAGAAGGAGCGCGGCATTTCCGTCACCTCCTCGGTGCTGCAGTTCACCTATAACGGCGCCTGCGTCAACATCCTCGATACCCCCGGCCACCAGGACTTCTCGGAGGATACCTACCGTACCCTTATGGCCGCCGACGCCGCGGTCATGGTCATCGACGGCGCCAAGGGCGTCGAGGCCCAGACCAAAAAGCTCTTTAAGGTCTGTACGCTGCGTCATATTCCCATCTTCACCTTTGTGAACAAGCTCGACCACGAGGCCCGCGATCCATTTGAGCTCATGGAAGAGATCGAGAACGTCCTGGGCATCAACACGTACCCCATGAACTGGCCGATCGGCAGCGGCCGCAACTTCCGCGGCGTGTTCGACCGTCAAACTCGTCGCGTCATTGCCTTTGAGGGCGACGGTCACGCCAACGCCACCAAGAAGGTCGCCGAGGTCGAGGCCGAGCTTGGCGATCCTTCCATGGACGAGCTCATCGGCGAGGAAAACCATAAGAACCTGATGGACGACATCGAGCTGCTCGATGGCGCCGGCGACGAGCTCGACTTGGATGCCGTGGCCTGCGGCAAGCTGAGCCCGGCGTTCTTTGGCTCGGCGCTCACCAACTTTGGCGTGGAGCCCTTCCTCAAGGAGTTCCTGCGTCTGGCCCCGACGCCGCGCGCCTATACCGATACGCTCACCAGCGAGCCGGTCGATCCCTGCCGCGACGACTTTAGCGGCTTTGTGTTTAAGATCCAGGCCAACATGGACAAGAACCACCGCGACCGCATCGCCTTTGTGCGCATCTGCTCGGGCAAGTTCGAGCGCGGCATGGACGCCTTCCATATGCAGGGCAACCGCAAGCTCAAGCTGGCCACGGGCACCTCGATGATGGCCGACGACCGCGCCATCGTGGACGAGGCGTACGCAGGCGATATCGTGGGCCTGTTCGACCCGGGCATCTTTAGCATCGGTGACACCGTGTGCTCCGGCAAGCATCACGTGCAGTACCCGCAGATCCCGACGTTCGCTCCCGAGATGTTCGCCCGCATCACGCAGGTCGATACGCTCAAGCGCAAACAGTTCGTGAAGGGCATGGAGGAGCTTGCCCAGGAGGGCGCCATCCAGATCTTCCGCGAGCTGGGCGCCGGCATGGAGAGCGTCATCGTGGGTGTGGTCGGCGTGCTGCAGTTTGAGGTGCTCGAGCGCCGTCTCAAGGCCGAGTACCGTGTTGAGGTTCGTCGCCAGCCGCTGCCCTATACGGACATCCGCTGGATCCAGAACGACCCCGACACCATCGATATCCCGGCTCTTTCGCTCACGCGCGACACCCTGCGCGTCGAGGACATGCGCGGCGGCAAGCTGCTGCTGTTCACGAGCCCGTGGAACGTGGATTGGGCAACTGACCACAACCCCGACCTTATCCTGTCGGAGTTTGGCAACGTGGCCTTTTAACGCATCGGCGCGGTGGCCCTGCGGGGCTGCCGCGCCGTTCGCTTGCCTGATGCCGTGTGAGCGGCTATCATACCCACCGTCGTCTCAAGACCGGGACGTCCGAGCAGTTCGGGTCCGATATCCTGCTCGTTAAACCTAAAACCAAAGGAGTACATAATGATCAAGAAGGTCATGGAGGACTACAAGGTCCTGTTGCGGAGCATTCCCGCGGCAACGGTTTCGCTGTTTTTCGTGAGCGTCATCATGATGAACCTGCTGGCCAACAAAGAGCTTATCAGCCTGCCGTATCTGGCACTCGATTGCGGCTTTGTGGTGAGCTGGGTTTCGTTTTTGTGCCAGGACATGATCTGCAAGCGCTTTGGTGCCAAGGCATCCATTAAAATCTCTATCCTCGCGCTGCTGGTCAACCTTGCCGTGAGCCTGTGCTTTTGGGCATGCTCGCTCACGCCCGGCATGTGGGGCGCTTACTACGACACGGGTATGATCGAGGTCAACACTGCCCTTAACGCTACCATCGGTGGCACCTGGTACGTGGTGCTGGGCTCTTCGCTGGCAATGCTCGTTTCTGCCGTGGTTAACTCCACACTCAACCAGTCGCTTGGCCGTATGCTCAAAAAGAATAACTTTGCGAGCTTTGCCTTCCGCTCCTATGTGTCTACGGGTGTTGGCCAGTTTATCGACAACCTGGTCTTTGCCATTGTAGTGAGCCACACGTTCTTTGGTTGGACCTGGGTGCAGGTCCTTATGTGCTCGCTGACGGGTGCTGTTGCCGAGCTGCTATGCGAGGTCTTCCTGAGCCCTGTGGGCTACAAGGTCGTGCGCGGCTGGGAGCGCGAGAATGTGGGCTCCGAGTACCTCGAGCGCCACGCAACCGCCTAAGGAGCAAGTATGCGGGTTTTGATCACGGGCGCTTCGGGCGGTATCGGAGCCGCATGCGTGCAGCGCTTTTTGGACGAGGGCCACGAGGTTGTGGGCTTTGATCTGCTGCCGGCGGCGGTCGAACACGAGCGCTACCGCCATCTGATCGTTGATGTCCGCGAGCCGGGCTCGTTTCCAGGCGACCTTGAACCCCAGGTGATCGTGAACGTTGCCGGTACGCAGGATTCGGCCGATGACATCGCCGCCAACCTGTATGGCACCATCAACGTGACCGAGCGCTACGCCTTTGCGGGGGAGGGGCTTGCCGCCAAGCCGGTGCCGGCTATCCAATCCGTGGTCAATGTGGGGTCGGCGAGCGGGCATACGGGATCGGAGTTTCCTGCCTATGCTGCCAGCAAGGGCGGCGTTATCGCGTACACCAAGAACCTTGCAAACCGCCTGGCGCCGCAGGCCATCGCCAACAGTGTGGACCCGGGCGGCGTTATCACGCCGCTCAACCGTTGCGTGATGGAAGACGAGCGCCTGTGGAATCAGATTATGGAGCTCACGCCGCTTAAACGCTGGGCCACCGCCCAAGAGATCGCCGAGTGGATCTACTTTGTGGGCGTGACCAACCGGTTTATGACCGGACAGAGTCTGTTGATCGATGGCGGCGAGGCCGGCCGCACGCAATTTATTTGGCCCGAATAGGAAACGCGCCCGATGGAAAGCCGTCGGGCGCGTTTTTGATGTATCGATTTTTAGCTGAGGCAAGTCCAGTTGACGGGGGTCGAGCCGTGTTGTTCGAGTAGCCGATTGGCTGCCGAGAAGGGACGCGATCCCATAAAAGCAGGGAGTTCTGCCGTGGCGCGGTTGGCCGAAAGCGGCGAGGGGTGCGTGGAGGCCAGGCAGAACTTGTCGGTTGCCTTGCCCGCGCCGATCGCGGCGAGCTTACCTTCGACCATCTGCTGAGCAAAGCGGCCCCATGCCAAAAAGACAACCGGCTGAGGCAGCTGACAACAGCGTTCGATAACGTAGTCGGTGAGCGTGCTCCAGCCCAGTTTGGCGTGCGAGTTCGCGGCATGCTCGCGCACGGTGAGCGTGGTGTTGAGGAGCAGGACGCCCTGTTGTGCCCATGGGGTTAGGTCTCCCGTGGCGGGAATGGGGCAACCCAGATCGGCTTTGAGTTCCTTATAAATGTTGCGCAGGCTCGGCGGCAACTTGGTTTGCGTCGTGGGGACCGAAAACGACAGCCCCATGGCCTGGTTGGGTCCGTGATAAGGATCTTGACCCAAGATGACAACCTTGACCTGGTCGGCCGGCGTGTAGGCGAGGGCATTGAGGATGTCGTCTTGTGCCGGGTAGATGGTTTGCTCGGCACGCAAAAGGGCGATGCGCTCGAGCAGCTGGTTCGTAGTGTCACGTACCGGCTGTGGCGCATCGCCCAACCAAGTTGCTATGTTGCGGTCGCGGGTTGCGGTGTCCATGGGGCTCCTTTATGGCAGATGCTCTGTTGGTATCTATTGTAAAGGCGCACCGGTTGCCTTTATGCCGCGGCTGCATGAAGAGCGGGGCCTACGAGACGTGTTCGGGCGCTCCTGCCATGCGAGCCTGTCCATGCGCGCGGAGGCGCGGGAGCTGCACGGTTGCCACCATGACGCCGGTTAGGATGAGGGCGGCGCCAAAGAAGGCGATGGGGCTCAGGAACTCGCCAACCAAGAAGAACGAAAAGACAGCGGAGCAGACCGGCTCAAGCGAGAAGGCGAAGCCGGTGGTCTCGGCGGGTACGTGGGGCTGCACGAGCGTCTGGGTGATAAAGCCGTAGGCAGAGCAGATGAGCGCGAGCGCGACGACGACCACGATCTCGCCCGGCGTGCTGGGAAGCGTGAAGCCGCCAAAGGTGAATGCCGCGACGCCCGAGAACAAACCGCCAAAGCCCAGCTGCCAAACGCCCAGGGACAGCGGATCGACTTCTTCGACAAATCGCTTGGCCACGATAATGTGGCTGGCATAGATAAAGGCCGAGAGTAGCATGATGATCGCGCCGGGATTCAGGCTGGTAAAGTCGGCGCCCGAGAGCAGCAGCATGCCGCAGGTGACGATGGCGGTGCCGATGAGCACTTTGCGCTCGGGGGCGCGGCGCAGCAGGGCGGCGTTGGCAAACGGCACGATCACGACCGTCAGGCTCTGCAAAAAGCCGGCAGTGGAGGCAGAGGTGAGGCTGGAGCCCAGGCACATGCAGGTGAGCTCGGTTGCCATAATGGCGCCGATGATGGCGGCGCGGACCATAAGGTCGCGGTTGATGCGGAAAGCGCGCTTGTGGAAGAGCAAAAGGCAGGCCACAAAGGCGATGATGCAGCGCAGCGCAACGATGCTCGTGGCGTTCATGCTGTCCATGCCGATCTTCATGAGGGGGTACGAAAAGCCCCATGCGACGGGAACGGAAAATGAGAGCGCGATTGCTTTTTTGCGATCCATGGGACTCCTTTTGTTACAGAACGGTTTCGTAAAAAGGATTCTGCTCCCAGATGTGGATGTAGTAAAGCGAATGTATCTTCAGTATGATTAAGAAATACTAATGTTGGCAGAAAAAGCCCTGGCAAAACGTTTTACAGCTACATCGATGTGGAGGCACGATGGCATCGCGGTACCAGATTGTTTGTATGGTGGTCGATCGCGGCAGTCTTAAGGGCGCGGCGGACGAGCTGGGCTATACGCAAAGTGCGGTGAGCCAGGCCGTCAAGGCGCTCGAGCGCGAGCTGGGCACCACGATTATCGAGCGCGGCAAGCAGGGTGTGTCGCTTACGCGCGACGGCAAGCAGTACCTGCCGTATTTGCGCCAAATCGTAACTGCCGAGGCCGAGCTCGAGGGCAAGCGCCAGGAGCTGCTGGGGCTTTCGTCGACCGATATTCGCATCGCGACGTTTACCAACGTGAGTCGTACCGTGCTGCCGCGTGTGATCCGCGACTTTGGTGCGCTGCATCCTGGCGTATGCTTTACCCTCAAGCAGGGCGATTACACGCGCAACGCTCAATGGGTGCACGACGGCGTGGTGGATTTTTGCTTTACGGCGCGTGGGTTTACCGCAGGGCTCGAGAAGCGCGTGGTCTATCACGACGAGTTGGTGGCATTGTTGCCGGCCGCGCATCCGCTGACGGCAAAGGAAAAGGTGACACTTGCCGACCTGGCGTCCGAGCCGTTTGTGCTGCTGGATGAGGGCGAACAGAGCCTGGTGCTCGATGCATTCGCAGCGCATGGGCTGTCGCCGCACGTGACGAGTGAGGTGACCGACGACTACACCATCATGGCGATGGTGGAGGAGGGCCTAGGCGTGAGCATGCTCTACCGTCGTACTGTGGAGGGCATGCGAGCCGATATTCGTGTGCGGCCCATCGTGCATGCCCCCTCGCGCGACGTGGTGGCCGCCTGGCGCAGCTGGGACACCATGCCCATCGCCACGAGGCACTTTATCGACTATATGAGCTCGCATATTGTCAATTAATGACTGGCGTGGTGTTGAGTGCGGTGTTTAGCGGGTTGTCGCTTTGGCTTGGGTGGCGCGATAGGTGCGTGCCGGGTGGCAGAGTAGTACCGCCACGACCATAAAGAATGCCGTGGTGCCCAGGCTGATGGGGTAGACCATCATGATGTTCGCAAAGGTGCGGAAGTGCGGGAACACGCAGAACACCCAATAGAAGCGGATGCCGCAGACGCAGATCATGGTGATGAGGGCGGGCGTGAGCGAGATACCAAAGCCGCGCAGGTAGCCTGACATGTTTTCGTAGAACATGCTAAAGGCGTACGCCGGGAAGATCGAACATACGCGGATATAGCCGATTGAGACGATGTTGGGATCGCTGTTGAACAGCGACAAGATCTCGCGCCCCAGGCCGACAATGACGACAATCGTGGTGAGCGCAACGATACCGCCTTCGACCAGGCAGACCTTAAGCGTCTTGGTGCAGCGATCGATCTGACGGGCACCGTGGTTTTGTCCCACAAAGGTGGTGCACGCCTGGCTAAAGCTGTTGAGCAGGTTGTAACACACGTACTCCAGGCTCATGGCGGCGCTCGATGCCGCCATGACCTCGGTGCCCAGGCTGTTGATGGCAGACTGGATGATGATGCTGTCTCTTATACACATCTGACGCTGCCGACGAATAGAGAGG
>CABSYH010000030.1:0-11727 GCA_902481965.1 uncultured Collinsella sp. | reverse complement strand
ATAAGAGACAGGGTCAAGAACCTCGTCGACCACGAGGTCGCCGTCGTTGGCATGGGTCCCGTCGTCTCCAAGAACGTGACGGTCGACGACCTGTCCCTCGAGCAGCTCAAGGGTATCTTCTCCGGCCAGATCACCAACTGGAAGGAGGTCGGCGGCGACGACGTCAAGATCGTCGTTCTCAACCGCAAGGCTGGCTCCGGTACCCGTGCCACCTTCGAGGCCGCCGTTTTTGGCGACGAGGCCGTCGACTTTAAGGGCGACGCCGAGCTCGACAAGTCCGGCGATGTCCAGACTCAGATGGGCAGTACCGACAACGCCATCTCCTACCTCGACTTCTCGCACTTCGATGACTCCAAGTTCAACGCCATCAAGGTCGAGGGCGTCGAGCCCAAGAGCAAGAACGTCACCGACGACTCCTTCAAGATCTGGGCGACCGAGCACATGTACTGCTCCAAGGACGCCGACGAGGCCACCAAGGCCTTCCTGGAGTTTATGCTCTCCGACGACGTCCAGGGCAAGCTCGTCGAGGAGCAGGGCTTCATCCCCGTCTCTGCCATGAAGGTCGTCAAGGACGCCAGCGGCAAGGTCTCCGCTAAATAAGTAATCGCCCCGGAAAGGTTTGCAATGGCAAAACAGCTGCCAAAGCGCGACCTTGAGAACGTGGGCCTGGGCGTCACGGGCGCGTGCGTTGCGCTCGTGACGCTTGTCGTTGCCGCGCTCATCTTTATGGTCGCCCAAAAGGGCCTCTCGGCTTTTCTCAAGGACGGCGTTTCGGTCGTCGAGTTCTTCACCGGCACCAAGTGGGACCTGGCCAACACAGCCGAAAGCGGCCTGCCCTATACCGGCGCCCTGCCCCTGATCGTCACCTCGTTTGCGGTCATGGTGCTCTCCACGCTTATCGCGCTGCCCATCGCTATCGGCTCTGCCATCTTTGCGGTCGAGATCCAGCCTAAGTTTGGTTCCAAGATCTTTCAGCCGCTCATTGAGCTTTTGACCGGTATTCCCTCGGTCGTCTTTGGCCTGATCGGTTTTCACGTGGTCGTCGGCCTCATGAAGAGCGTTTTCCACGCAAGCACGGGCTTGGGCATCTTGCCCGGCGCCATCGTGCTGGCCGTCATGATCCTGCCGACGATGACCACACTTTCGGTCGATGGCCTGCGCGCCGTGCCCGACAGCTACCGCCAGGGCTCGCTCGCGCTGGGCTACACCCGCTGGCAGACCATCTGGCACGTGGTACTCAAGTCCGCCATGCCGTCGCTCATGACTGCGGTCATCCTTGGTATGACCCGCGCCTTTGGCGAAACGCTTGCCGTGCGCATGGTTATCGGCGGTATCGAGGCCATGCCGACGTCACTGCTGTCGCCGGCATCCACCATCACCACCACGCTCACCACGTCTATGGCGGTCTATGCCGAGGGCTCGGCCCAGGACGATGTTCTGTGGGCGCTCGGTCTGCTGCTGATGGGCATGAGCCTCATCTTCATCCTGATCATCCACCTTATCGGCCGCAAGGGGGCGAAGGCTCGTGGCTAGCACGCGTATCCACATCGACGAGGCGAGGCTCGGGCGTGTCCAAAAGCAGGACCGCTTCGCCACGGGCGTGTTGACGGCGATCGTCGCCATCGTCATGCTCATCGTCGTCTCCATGGTGGCCTATATCCTGTTCGAGGGCATCTCGACGCTGTTCCAGCCGGGCTTTCTCACGGAGCCGTCGCGCGCCAACGGAACGCAGGGCGGCGTGCTCTACCAGCTGTTCGACTCGTTCTACCTGCTGCTGATCACCCTGATCATCTCGGTGCCCATCAGCCTGGGCGGAGCGGTCTTTTTGGTTGAGTACGCGCCGGACGGACCCATCCGCGACATCGCCTCCACCGCCATCGAGACGTTGTCCTCGCTGCCTTCCATCGTCGTCGGCATGTTCGGTTTTCTGGTGTTCTCGGTGCAGCTGGGCTGGAAGTACTCCATCATCTCCGGCGCCGTCGCGCTCACCATGTTCAACATCCCCATCCTGGTGCGCGTGATCCAGCAGGCGCTCGAGGACGTGCCGCAGGCCCAGCGCGATGCGTGCCTGGCCATGGGCCTCACTCGCTGGGAGGCCACGCTGCACATCCTGATCCCCGAGGCCATGCCTGCCATCGTGACGGGCATCGTGCTTTCGGCCGGTCGCGTGTTTGGCGAGGCCGCAGCACTGCTTTTTACCTCGGGTATGAGCTCGCCGGTTCGCCTGAACTTCTTGAGCTTTAACCTGTCGAGCCCCACCTGCGCTTGGAACGTGTTCCGTCCCGGCGAGTCGCTCGCCGTGCACATCTACAAGATCTATGGCGAGGGCAGCCCCGAGGCCCAGCAGATCGTCTGGGGCACCGCTGCACTGCTGATGATTTGCGTGCTGCTGTTTAACGTAATCGCCCGCATTGTGGGCAAGCAACTGGCAAGGAAGATGACGGCCGAATGAGCGAGATGAATGTAACGCCCGCAACCGAAGCGGCATCGTCCGACACCCGGGACTTCCTGTCGAGCGTGGGGGAGAGCGAGAAGCGCGTGCGCGTGAGCGGCAAGGCCGTGAGCGACGAGGTTGTGCTCTCCACCAAGGACGTCAACGTGTACTATGGCGACCACCATGCACTGCACAATACGTCGCTCGACTTCCACAAGGGCGAGATCACGGCGCTCATTGGGCCTTCGGGCTGCGGTAAGTCGACCTTCTTGCGTAGCCTCAACCTCATGAATCGCGAGATTCGCGGCTGCCGCGTGGAGGGCGAGATCAACTATCGCGGGCGCAACGTGAACACCAAGACCGAAAACACCTACGAGCTGCGCCGTTCCATTGGCATGGTGTTCCAGCAGCCCAACCCGTTCCGCAAGTCCATTCGCGACAACATCACGTTTGCGCCCAAGCGCCACGGCATCACCGACCGTGACGAGCTCGACCGCATGGTCGAGGAAAGCTTACGCGGCGCGGCGCTGTGGGACGAGGTCAAAGACAAGCTCGATAAGAGCGCCTATGCGCTTTCGGGCGGTCAGCAGCAGCGTCTGTGCATCGCGCGCACGCTGGCGCTCAACCCCGACGTGATTCTGTTCGACGAGCCCTGCTCGGCGCTCGACCCCATCTCGACGCTGGCGATCGAGGACCTCATGTCATCGATCGTGGCCGACCGCGCCATCGTTATCGTGACGCACAACATGGAGCAGGCGTCGCGCGTGTCCAACCGCACGGCGTTCTTCTACATGGGCGATATGGTCGAGTACGACGAGACTGACGAGATTTTCCAACGGCCCAAGGATAAGCGGCTGAATGATTACCTCACCGGCATGTTCTCCTAGTCCGGGACATGCTTGAGGCCTGCAGCGGCCACGGTTGCCGCAGGACTGATTGGAGAGGCGGGTCATCTCTTGCGGGAGATGGCCCGCCTTTTGCTCTGCGACCGAAACGACCACCACAAAGGGGACAGGCGCCTTCGTGGTGGTTTGGGGTGGGGCTCGCTGCTATCATGGACAACGTTGAATTTCTACGAAGGAGCAGGGCATATGGCGATTCTTTTGGGATGCGATTCCGTCAGCCTAGAGTTTCCCACCAAGCATATTTTCGATAGCGTGACGCTCGGCGTGGGCGAGGGCGACCGCATTGGTATTGTCGGCAAAAACGGCGACGGCAAGTCGACGCTGCTGAGCGTGCTCGCCGGCACGCTGGAGCCCGACGACGGCCGCGTGACGCACCGTCGCGGCACCACGATTGGTCTGCTCGGCCAAAAGGACCAGCTTGTCGACACCGATACCGTGCATCATGCCGTTGTGGGCGACACGCCTGAGTACGAGTGGGCGTCGAGCCCCCGCACGCGCCAGATTCTCGCCGGTCTTATTAGCGATGTGCCCTGGGAGGGCACGGTTGGCGAGCTTTCGGGCGGCCAGCGCCGTCGCGTGGACCTCGCGCGCCTGCTGATTGGTGACTACGACGTGCTCATGCTCGACGAGCCCACCAACCACCTGGACATGCGCACCATCAACTGGCTCGCGCGTCACCTTAAGGCCCGCTGGCAGCGCGGTCAGGGCGCCATGCTCGTGGTCACGCACGACCGCTGGTTCTTGGACGAGGTCTGCACCAGCATGTGGGAGGTCCACGACGGTCAGGTCGATCCCTTCGAGGGCGGCTATTCGGCCTACATCCTGCAGCGCGTAGAGCGCGACCGCATGGCCGCGGTTACCGAGGAGCGCCGTCGCAACATGGCGCGCAAGGAGCTCGCGTGGCTGAGCCGCGGTGCCCAGGCTCGTTCCACCAAGCCCAAGTTTCGCGTGGATGCCGCTCGTGAGCTGATCGCCGACGTGCCGCCCGTGCGTGACGAGCTGGAGCTCAAGCGCTTGGCCGTGAGCCGCTTGGGCAAGCAGGTTATCGATGTGGTCAACGTGGATGCCGGCTATGCCGATACCGACGGCGCGCCCAAGCAGGTGCTCACCGATGTGACCTGGCTCATTGGTGCGGGCGACCGCTATGGCCTTTTGGGCGAGAACGGCGCCGGTAAGTCGACGCTGCTCGACGTGATCCAGGGCAAGATTGAACCCACGCGCGGCCGCGTGAAGATTGGCCAGACAGTGCGCTTTGGCGTGCTGTCGCAGCAGCTCGAGGAGCTCAAGCCCTACATGGGCGACACGATCCGCGAGGTGCTCGGCAACTATAAGAAGTACTACGTCATCGACGGCAAGGAGACTTCGCCCGAGAAGCTCTGCGAGCGTCTGGGCTTTACGACGCAGCAGCTCTGGAGCCGCATCGGCGATCTTTCGGGCGGCCAGCGCCGTCGCCTGTCGCTGTTGCTGACGATTCTGGACGAGCCCAACGTGCTCATCCTGGACGAGCCGGGCAACGACCTGGATACCGACATGCTCGCGATTGTCGAGGACCTGCTGGACGGCTGGGCCGGCACGCTGATCCTGGTGACGCACGACCGCTTTTTGATGGAGCGCGTGACCGACCAGCAGTGGGCGCTGCTCGACGGCCACCTGACGCATATGCCCGGTGGCGTGGACCAGTACCTGCGCCTGTGCAACGCTACCGCCGAGGGCGAGCCCGTGGGCGCGCCGAGCGCCAAGACCGGCACGTTCGACACCGGTGCCGCGGCAGCTGCGGCCGAAAAGCCCAAGTCGAGCGGTCAGCCCAACGGCCTGTCCAACGCCGAGCGCCAGAAGCTCCGCCGCGAGGTGAGTTCGCTCGAGCGCAAGATGGAGACGCAGCGCACCCGCGTTGAGGAGGCCGAGGCAGCAATGGCCCAAGTCGATCCCACCAACTACACGGCGCTCGGCGAGCAGCAGGCAAAGATCGACGAGGCTCACGCTGCCATGGACGAGCTGGAGATGGCGTGGCTCGAGGCGAGCGAAAAGCTCGAGGGCGAGGAGTAGGCGAGAATGATCAAAGCCGCGTTTTTCGATATCGACGGCACGCTGCTGAGCTTTAAGACCCACCGGATTCCGGCGTCGGCGCAGCAGGTGCTCGACTGCTTTCACGAGCAGGGGATTGCGTGCGTGATCGCCACGGGCCGTCCGACCTACCAGATGCCGGACTGGCTGTTCGACCTGGGCTGGGATGCGTACATTACGCTTTCGGGCCAGCACTGCTTTGATGCCGAGGGGGTTTACCGCAGCTGCCCGATCGATTCGGACGACGTCGCGGTGATTGTGGACCAGGTGGCGCAGGGGCGCTACGACTCGCTGTGCATGCAGGGCGAGAACTCGTTTGTGAACCGCCTGTCCGAGCGCGTGGTGACGGCTGGCAGCAACGCTGGGATTGTCTACCATGAGGAGCCGTTTGAGCACGCCTTTGACGCGCCGGTCTATCAGTTCTGCGCCTTTGTGGACCCTGCCGACGAATATTTCGTGACCGACGCCGTGTCGCATTCGCTCACCACGCGCTGGTGCGACCTGTTCTGTGACATTATTCCCGCTAACGGTGGCAAGGACCTGGGCGTGGCGGCGACGCTGGAGCGCCTGGGCATCGACGCGAGCGAGGCGATTGCCTTTGGCGACGGCGAGAACGACCTGTCGATGTTTGCCGCCGTGGGCACGAGCGTGGCCATGGGCAACGCGCAGGACACGGTGAAGGCTGCGGCGACCTATGTGACGACCGCCGTGGACGACGACGGCATCTACAACGCCGCGAAGTACTTTGGACTGCTATAGCTGCGGCTCGGCACTTGGGGACACTCCTTGCGGGGCGTGTTCCCATTTTGTTTTCGTCCCGCTCGTTTTGTGAAACACGGCTAACTTTTAGGCAAAGTAGTAAGACATGGGTAACTTTTGCGGTAAAGTAAGCCGTGGAAAGTATCCAACGGCTAACTAGCAATCATCGCGAAAGGCGGCCCATGGCCCTACGTGAATCCGGAGAAGACTATCTCGAATCGATCTACGTTCTGTCGCAACGTCAGGGCATCGTGCGCTCGATTGATGTTGCAGAGTACCTTGGCGTAACTAAGGCAAGCGTTTCAAAAGCTATGGCGACGTTGGAGAACAACGGCTACGTCGAAATGGGCAAGCGAGATGTTCATCTGACGGAGCGTGGTCTGGAGGTTGCTCGTCAAATGTGGGAGCGTCACTGCTTTTTCGTGGGGCTGCTGGAGGATGCGGGTGTTTCGGCTGAGGTCGCGTCGCAAGAGGGCTGCCACATGGAGCACTGCCTGAGCGAGGAGAGCTTTGAGAAGCTACGGGCGATGTTGGGTCGGGAAGATGCAGCGGGTCCAACAACAGAAGCCTAACTGTCCCACAGTAGCGCGGAGTTCACGCAAAGCGCGAACCAGCGACTGGGACCAGCGGCCCTTTCGGCCAAGTCCATTTCAGCAAAGGAACCCTGCCAGCAAGCGATGCCCAAGAACCATCAGCAACGTCACCGTAGGCCGGGGTCGGGCTTGGTTTTGAAAACACTCCGCAGCGCGAGGCCCGTCTTTCCGTTGCTCCGCAGGAGCAGGAAAGGCGGGCCTCATGCGTGAGGACGTTTTCAAAACCAAGCCCGGCCCCGGCCGGAGGGACCACGAGTGCTACAGGTTCTTGACACCCATCGCGCGCATGGCGTTCAGGATGGCGATGATCGCCACGCCCACGTCGCCGAACACAGCAAGCCACATGTTGGCGATGCCCAGTGCCGCAAGCACCAGAATCAGCAACTTAATGCCCAGCGCAAAGATGATGTTCTGCCAAACAATCGACATGGTCTTGCGCGCCACGCGGATCGCGCGGGAGATGTTGGACGGCTTGTCATCCATGAGCACGACGTCCGCCGCCTCAATTGCGGCGTCCGAGCCCATAGTGCCCATGGCGATGCCAACGTCTGCGCGGGTAAGCACGGGTGCGTCGTTGATACCGTCGCCGACAAAAGCGAGCTTGCCCTTGCCGCTTTCGCCCGCGAGCAACGCCTCAACACGCTCGACCTTATCGCCCGGCAGCAGCTGCGCGTGGAACTCGTCGAGACTGAGTTGCTTGGTCACAGACGCCGCAACCTCCTCGCGGTCGCCCGTGAGCATGACGGTGCGCTTGACGCCGGCGGCGTGTAGGTCGCGAATCGTTTGCTCAGCATCGGCCTTGACGGTGTCTGCAATCACGATGTGGCCGGCGTACACGCCGTCAACGAGCACATGCAGAATTGTTCCGACGACCTCGCAATCGGGCGCTTCGACTCCGGCCGCGGCGAGCATCTTTGCGTTGCCAACGACGACGTGCTTGCCGTCGATGGTTGCCGTCACGCCATGGCCCGCGTCGTTGGTGGAGTCGCTTACGCGCTTGGGGTCGACCTCGCCCTGGTAGGCGACACGCACGGACTGCGCGATGGGGTGATCGGAGAACGACTCCGCAAGGGCTGCGACCTCGAGCAACGACTGCTCGGTATAGCCAGCCTCGGGGTGCACCGCGACCACCGAGAACGTGCCGTTGGTGAGCGTGCCGGTCTTGTCAAAGACGACGGTGTCCACATCGGCGAGCGTCTCGAGGTAGTTAGAACCCTTGATGAGGACGCCCAGCTTGGATGCGCCGCCAATGCCGCCAAAGAAGCTGAGCGGGACGCTAATCACGAGCGCGCACGGGCAGCTGACGACCAGGAAGGTCAGGCCGCGCAGGATCCAGTCGGACCAGGCGCCGGTGACCAAGCCGCCGCCGAGCGCGAGTACCGCGGCAGCGCCGGTGACGGCGGGCGTGTAGACGCGGGCGAAGCGCGTGATAAAGTTCTCGGTGCGCGCCTTCTTTTCGCTGGCATTTTCCACGAGCTCCAGGACGCGTGCGACGGTGGACTCGCCAAAGGGCTTGGTGGTGCGCACGTGGATGAGGCCCGTCATGTTGATGCAGCCGCTGATGATATCGTCTCCGGTTTTGGCCGGGCGGGGGACCGACTCACCGGTAAGGGCGGCGGTGTCGAGCTGGGTTTCGCTCTCGACGATGACGCCGTCGATAGGCACGCGCTCGCCGGGCTTGACCACGATCACGGTGTCGACCGCGATGTCATCGGGGAAGACCTGTTCGAGTGAGCCGTCGGGTTGCTCGACGTTGGCGTAGTCGGGTGCGATGTCCATCATGGCGCTGATCGACTTGCGGCTCTTGCCCACGGCGTACGCCTGAAACAGCTCGCCGACCTGGTAGAGCAGCATGACGGCGGCGCCTTCGGCCATGTGCGGGTCGGTATCGGGGAAGAGCACCATGGCAAACGCGCCGATGGTCGCGACGGCCATGAGGAAGCTCTCGTCGAAGGCCTTGCCGCGGCGGATGTTATTGAATGCCTTTTGCAGTACGTCGTAGCCGGCAATCAAAAACGGCACGAGGAACAGCACAAAGCTGGCGTAGATGTCGCCCGGGGTGCCGAATGCGGCAGTGAGGGTGCCGAGCTCATCGAGGGCGTACACCACGGCAAAAATGCCCAGCGCTACCAGGATGCGGTTGCGCTTATGCTCGAGTGATTCTTTTTTCTTGCGCTTCTTCTTTTTCTTTTTGGGGTCGGCGGTGGCCATGACTCGTATCCTCCCATTTGAATGAATGAACACTCGCTCATATAATTTCGCGAGCAAAGGCCGCGGCAAGCGCGGCCTTGCAGGTTGGCGTAAACCTGGGCTAGAGAATGATCTCGCAGTCCGGCTCGGCGTCGGCCGTAAACTCAACAACGCGGTTGAGCACCTCGTCGAACTCAGCATCATCGGCCTCGAGCGTCAGCTTCTGGGTCATAAAGTTGACGGACACGGATTTGACGCCCTCGAGCTTGGCCAGCTCGTCCTGAAGCTCGCGCGCACAGTTGGCGCAATCGATCTCATCGAGCTTGTACTGCTTTTTCATGGTGGGTTCCTTTCCCGTTTTTGCGGCTTGGGTGCAGGCCGCGCTGGTATCGTGGTTGGTTGCTATTCGCAGATATGGCTCATGCCCTGGTTGAGCATGGTGTAGACGTGGTCGTCGGCGAGCGAGTATAGGATATTGCGCCCGTCGCGCCGGAATTTAACCAGGTGCGACTGCTTGAGTGTGCGCAGCTGGTGCGACACCGCGGACTGCGAGGTTTCGGTCGCTTCGGCGATGTCTGCCACGCAGAGCTCGCGGCCCATGAGGGCGTAAAGGATCTTGATGCGCGTGGTGTCGCTGAAGACCTTGAACAGGTCGGCGAGGTCGTAGAGAAGCTCCTCGTCGGGAAGGTCCTCGGGCGAGCAGGTGGTCGGGATCGCGGGTTCGGTGGCCTCGATGTCGAGTTTCGTTTCATCAACGCGGATGCTCATTGCAATATCCTTTCATATGAACATGCGCTCATATAATTTACTTTCGATTATATGAGTGCATGTTCATATGTCAATGACGTTCAGGTAATTCGTTGTACAAAATGATGGGGAATAGTGGACGAGATCCCGGACTGAGCGTTTTTTGATAGTCGATGCCAAGGTGGGTACCCTCGTGCCGTGCAAAAAATGGAGTATTCTGCAACTATAGGGGGTCCGCTAATTTATTGCAGGTCATATAATGCAGTTCAAGAGTTATCTTAGGGTGTTAATCCGATGAGTTCTTCCTCAAATGTTGCCTAACGCTCTCACGCAAGAGTGATTTCGCTCCACATTTGGATCCACTCGAGGGTGATAGACACCCGACCCTGCTGAATACTCGCAATTTTGCACATCGCTAGGGTACCCACCTTGTTAGCCGGTCTAGCTTCCGGCCCCGAAGATCCTGCCCTCGGGCGCGAGGCTGCTTGTTTGGGCAAATGATGGGCTGTCGGATTCGACAGTCTGCATGTCATCGATTGCCAGAACTTCATTAATTGTCGGGTCATCCAGCGTGATGCCTTCGAGTGTTGCTTTTTCGAGGTCGATTCGTTGGCGCTCTTCGGAATCCTGGCGAAGCTGCTTCTGAATTCGCCTTTTCTCTTCTATAAACCTTCTGAGCACAAACTGTCTCAGGTCCTCTTGCATGATTTGAAAGTCTTTTGGTAGACGCGAGGGGCGTACGCCCTCTTTCCGCTGGATTGCTTCCATGACCCTAACGAAAGAGCTGGCATGCATAAAGGAATAACGGCTGACGGTGATGATTCCGTATCCCATGGACGCAAGCGCATTCTTGCGTTCCTCATCGATGGCGCGGTCTTCTTCCGCGTCATGATAAAAACCGTTGTATTCAATGTCTGTGCGAGATTTCTTTAGATACGCATCCATAAAGAACTTTTTGCGTCTCGTGAGATTCTTTGCGGCAGTGGTGACCTGCACCTCGTAATCGGTCTCAATTCCCTTAATACCAAGCCCTCCTTCGCTTTTGGGCAGCGTTAGCATCATGACAAATGCCGTTTCCATGGGAGACCGGCATCCGTCGCGTACACATTGGATCGCCTTTCGGGCAAGGGCCAAACCGTCGCATCTGGTAATGGAATTAAAGAACTGCTTTAACCTCTCGGTCGAGGTGAGCGCGAAACGCTCGGTATGGGAGGTGGAAGAGTCGGTTCCAAGGGAATAAGCGCCGCATAGTTCAAAGTAGTACTCCACCAGTCCGCGAAAAGGAAGATAGGTGGCGGCCTGAAGTGCGCAAAGCTCAACGCCAACAATGAAGATGCCATCTTTGAGCTTTATAAAGCGTGAGTTCGAGAATCGTTTTGAAGAAACGTGGCACTGACAGTTCATTGCATAGCGCGCATTCCTGCGGTCAAACACCATCACCTCGAGGGAATCATTTGCGTCGAGGGAAACATCATTTTTGGTGAGCCATTCTGCGGCTGCGTCAAGGAGCGTTCCGGTGGGACATGATCCGTAAATCGCGGCAGGGTTACAGGACTCGATGCCTTTCGCAGACACCGAATGCGCGGCCTGGTAGACCGCTTTTGCAGTAGTATGTGACAATACGATACTCATGGTATATATCGTGTCAGCTAATGTCGTGTTGATGGCGCTGAGTGGAAAAGCCGTTTTAGAGGTCTAACCAAATGCTGTCCAAAAGCTTGACGCAATTATGGGCTGGTATGCCCTAAATAAAAGTTTTCGCAGCTTAGCTATAGCATATAAATACTCAATTACTGCACATTTGATATCGATGCATCACCATCCGACAACGAATTACGTGTCGGGAATTGGCCGAAATCGTTCAAAATGAGGGTTCAGAATTTGTGATGGCAGATCTATCTGTGGAACGTAGGGCGGCCCCGTTGCGGGGTTTCCCGCTGCGAGGCCGCTCGTGATCTACGCCGGAGTTTGTCGTAGACGTTTCTACCTGTCTCTTATACACATCTCCGAGCCCACGAGACGTAGAGGAATCTCG
>CABSYH010000029.1:0-12142 GCA_902481965.1 uncultured Collinsella sp. | reverse complement strand
CGTGGGCTCGGATATGTGTATAAGAGACAGCCCCCGCCCTCGCGCCCGTCGTGGGCCGCTTCGCCCCGTCGCCCTCGGGCCGCATGCACCTGGGCAACGTGTTCAGTTGCCTGTGCGCGTGGCTTTCGGCCCGCAGCCAGGGCGGCCGTATCGTGCTGCGCATCGAGGACCTGGACGATCGCTGCAAGCGCCCCGAGCTTGCCGCTCAACTGATTGACGACCTGGCCTGGCTGGGGCTCGAGTGGGACGAAGGCCCCTACTATCAGCACGATCGTCTAGACCTGTACGAAAGCGCCCTGCGCCAGCTACAAGACGCCGGCCTCACCTATCCCTGCTTTTGCACGCGCGCCGAGCTCCACGCTGCGAGCGCACCGCACGCGAGCGACGGCACGCCCATCTACCGCGGCGCCTGCCGAGGCCTTTCTGCCGAGGAGGTTACCCGTCGCAGCATCCTGCGCGCCCCGGCCACACGCCTGCGCGTGCCCACCGTCGACGACCTCGCGGACGACGTGATCGAATTCGTTGACCGCACGTACGGAGCCCAATGCGAGGCACTCGCCACCGAGTGCGGCGACTTTTTGGTGCGCCGCAGCGACGGCGTGTTTGCCTATCAGCTAGCCGTGGTGGTCGACGACGCTGCCATGGGCGTCAACGAGATCGTACGCGGATGCGACCTGCTTGGTTCCACGCCCCGCCAAATCTACCTGCAGCATCTGCTAGGACTCCCCACGCCACACTACGCGCACGTTCCGCTGCTCATGTCGCCGGACGGCCGCCGCCTTTCCAAGCGCGATCGCGATCTGGACCTGGGCGAGCTCCGCACCCGCTTTGGCGCGCCCGAGGCACTACTGGGCTGGCTCGCTGAGCAAACGGGCATCGCGCCGGACGCCACACCGCGCACCGCCGAACAGCTGGTCGAGCACTTTAGCTGGGACGTCATCCGTGCGCACCGCGAGAACATCACTGTAACGGTCGAGTAGCCAGCCACCCCGCCCCTACGCGACATCCCAGGGCTGGAGTTCGTCGCCCAGGCGGACAATACAGTCGTAGAGCACGGTGTGGCACTCGGCTGGGTTGGCGTCACGATGAAAATGCCCGTAGTACCAGCGCTTGTAGTCCAGGTGGTCCTCCAGCTCGTCGAAAAACGTGGTGAGTCGATCGACATCGGGATAATTCCAGCCAGGTGCCGGGTAAAGCGTGGGCGAAAGCATGCGCGTGGAGCAGGTATGGGTGATCGCATAGTCGACCTTCCAACCCACGCTGTCGAGCTTTGCCCGCGCCTCCTCAAAGTTGCGCTCGTCCGGCAGCTCCTGCGGCCACCAGCTGGAATACGGAATGCGGTATTCCTTATCCACGCTCGTGGCGCCGCCCATGGTAAAGATCGTTGAGCCGTCGAGCTCAAAAACCTCACCGCGCGTCAGGCGTCGGATGGGCGAGGTGTCCGACAGACGCTGCGTCAGGCCGCCGTGCCACAGCTCCATGGGGCGCTCCGACCAGTGATCGAAACGCTCGTGGTTGCCGTCGACAAACAGCACGGTATAGGGGCGCGACTCCAGCCAGGCGATATCGGCGCACTCCTCGGCAGAGAAATCCCACGGAAAGCCAAAGTCGCCGGCGACGATGAGATAGTCGTCGCTCGTCAGACTATTCCCGAGCTCCCGGTCGCGAAGCTTTTGCATGTCGACACCGCCGTGAATATCGCCTGTTACATAGACCGTCATCGGATTACCACTTCCCTGTAAGTCGCTAGCCCACATTCCGCACGATCACTAAGCCAACCGTTCCAGCCCTTCCATCCCTTAGGGCTTACCCTTCGGTCTTCCATCCAAACGGGTCAAGCACCCAAAAAACCAGATCGAGCACGCCGCCGGTCATCATGGCGCCGGCAAGGGCCATGCAAACGTGCAGAGAGACGGCACTTCGGAGCACGTCGAACGGCCCCAGAACAGCCAGCAGCGCAACCGCTGTGCCGGCAAGGCGCAACGCGAGGCACGGCCACGCGTCCTTGACGCACTTCTTTGCGAGATGCTTGGTGTTGTCACTCATCAATATCGAACTCCTTAGAGGGTCGTTGTTCAGATACATGCCGCCGCGACAGAGCGGGGCGGCAGGGTAAGTGTCACATGCTGTGCGGACATCAATGGAGAAACCGCCTGCTCGACCAACCTTTGACGCCGTTTTGCACCGGCACCACATCCCCCGCTATCGAGGTCTAATACTTTTCCCACCGCTACCCAAAAACTCATCCAACGTTAATCTTGGCTCAAGAATCGCTTAATCTATAACCTGCACTATAGAGTTCGACCAAGGGCGGGGCGGCGCCGCGCAACGCAGACCGCCGAACGCAACGCTCGCGCCCGGGCAAATCGCCCGGCGTCGCGCCCATCGAACGAAAGGACAGGTCATGGACGACCTCGAAAAAGTTGAAACCATCCGCACCAAGTACAACGTGAGCTACACCGATGCCAAGGCCGCGCTCGACGCCGCCGACGGCAACGTTTTGGACGCCATCATTTGGCTCGAGTCGCAGGGCAAGACGCAGACCACGTCGGCGCACGCCGCCACCGAGTCCGCGCCAGTCGATGAGCCCTCAGCCGAGATGGTCGCCGCGCAGGCCGCCTACGAGAAGTCGAGCGAAAAGACCGACTTCTCCAAGAAGATGGACAGCGTATGGGAGTACCTCAAAAAGCTCTTCCGCCTGAGCCTGGACACCAAGTTTATCGCCACGCGCCGCGATGCGATCATCCTCAACATCCCCATCCTGATCCCCATCATCGCCCTGTTTGCCTGGGGCGCTACGATTTGGCTGATGCTGATTGGCCTGTTCTTTGGCATGCGCTACCGCATCGACAGCGACGGCGACGTGCCCGGCAGTATCAACAACCTTATGAATCACGCCGCCGATGCCGCGGACGACATCAAGCAAAATCTGAACGACGACAAGTAATCGCAGACGGGGGCACGCATGGCACGGATCCTGATCGTAGAGGACGAGGAGAAAATCGCCCGCTTTGTGACGCTCGAGCTGGAGCACGAGGGCTACCAGGTGGAACACGCCGCCGATGGCCGCACCGCCGTGGACCTGGCGCTGGAGCGCAACTACGATCTTATTCTGCTCGATGTGCTGTTGCCGCAGCTCAACGGCATGGAGGTCCTGCGGCGCGTCCGCAAGCACAAGGATGTGCCGGTGATAATGGTCACCGCGCGCGATGCCGTGATGGACAAGGTGGCCGGGCTCGATGCCGGCGCCGACGATTACCTGACCAAGCCGTTTGCGATTGAGGAGCTGTTCGCACGGATCCGCGTGGCGTTGAAGCGCTCGGAGGCCGTGCGGGCGGCTTCGGGCGTTGGCGGCATCGGGACGGGCGCGGCAGGCGGCACGGGTGTCGGCGCCACTGCGATGCCCCCGGTCAGTGACTCGACCCAGGTTTCCGCCTCGCTCTCCCCCGCCACGCTCGCCGCGGGTTCGGTCGTGCTCGATCCCGATCGCCGCGAAGTCACGGTCGGCGGCTCACCCATCGCGCTCACGGCCCGCGAGTTCGATGTCCTCGCCCTGCTTATGGCGCACGCCGGCAGCGTGCTCACGCGCGAGCGCATCGCGCACGAGGCGCTGGGCTACGAATACGTAGGCGACACCAACAACGTCGACGTGCACATCGCGCACCTGCGCGCCAAGATCGAAGACGCCGGCAGCGCCCGCATCATCCAGACCGTGCGCGGGGTGGGCTATGTCTGCCGTGCGTAACGCCGAGGCCAAACGCGTCACCTCCATCGCCCGTGCCATCAACTGGAGCTATATGTGGCGCCGCCTGATAAGCTACGTTTGGCTCGACCTGCTGCTAGTAGTGATTGTGGCGGCGATCCTTGTCTATGGATACAACCAGACGCTGCCCAACGGCGCGTTTACCGCAGGATGGATCCCCAGCGCCACCGTTCGCGGCATGACGCTGACGCCCGCGCGCGGCTGGGACCTGACAACGCTCACCTATACCGTCGAGCTTGCGCGTACCACCAAGACTTTCCCCCTCGCGCAGGACCTCGTCATGCTATGGCCTCTCTACCTTGTCGTTGTGGGTTGGCAGGTCATCAGCGTGCTCAACATGCTCGGCGGCGCCCGCCGCGTGCGCCGCACCATGGCGCCGCTCAACGATCTGGCCCTGCGCGTGGACGAACTCGGCCGCATGCAACTCGCCGGCGGCAAGATGGAAACACTGGAGCAAGCCATCGAGCGCGCAAGCGTCGACTCGCCGAGCGTCACCACCGGCGACGCCGACCTGGCAAGCATCGAGGTCGCACTCAACCGCCTGCTGCGCCAGATGCAAGAGGCCAAGCTGCAGCAGATGCGCTTTGTCAACGACGCGAGCCACGAGCTGCGCACGCCCATCGCGGTGATTCAGGGCTACGTGAACATGCTCGACCGCTGGGGTAAGGACGACCCGGACGTGCTGACGGAATCCATCGCGTCCCTTAAAGCCGAAAGCGAGCACATGCAAGAGCTTGTGGAGCAGCTGCTGTTTTTGGCACGCGGCGATGCCGGGCGCACGGTCCTGCGGCGTGCGGATACCAACCTGGCCGCACTGGTCGGCGAGGTATGCGAGGAATCGCAGATGATCGATACCGCGCACACGTATCGGCTGGCGTACGACACCGCGCTTGTCAGCGATTCGCGCTGCGACGCGCCCGTCGACGTGACACTCGTGAAGCAGGCGCTACGCGTGATCGTGCAAAACGCCGCCAAGTATTCGGACGCGGGAACGACCGTCACATTTGGCATAACGCCGGATGCGGGCGCGGGCACAATCGACATAAGCGTTGAGGACGAGGGCATCGGCATGAACCAGGAATCCGCAGCTCACGCGTTTGAACGGTTCTACCGCGCCGACAACGCACGCAATGCCGGCGCGCAGGGCTCGGGCCTGGGGCTTGCCATTGCCAAGTGGATCGTCGATAGCCATGGCGGTGTCATTGGCGTGACCTCAGTCGAGGGCGTCGGCAGCCGCTTTACGATTCGCCTGCCGCGGTAGGAAGCCCCTCGGCATAAATAAAGGGATAGGGCCACGCGGCCCTATCCCTTTTTGCTAGCTATGGCAGCTTGTGCGCTATTCGCGGCACAGGTGCACGGCGAAACCGGCGAACTCGCGCTTAAAGTACACGAGCTTGGTACCACCGTCGGGCAGCAGCGCGCGCGACTCTTCGTTGACCTCGAGCCCGCGCTCGGCAAACCACTTCTCAGCTGCATCGATGTCGTTAACGGCAAAGCCGATGTGGCCCTTGGTGCCACGACCGTTCTGCTTCATGATCTCGACCAGCGAATCGTTAAAGTACGAAACCGGGGTCTCGGTGACGGGCAGGCCCATCATCGTCGAGAACAGCTCCGCGATCTCCAGGGCGTCTGCCGGGTCGGTGGCGTTAATGCCCACATGGGCAACGCGCATACCAAAGAGCTCTACCGGGTTGGCGTTCTGCTCACTCATGCAGTCAGCGCCTACTGAGCCATGACGTCGAGAACGGCCTTCTCGGCGGCAACGCGGTTCATGCCGGTCATGAAGGGCACGCCACTCACGTACGGGCAGGTGAGGCCCTCGGGGGCAACGGTGGTGGCGATCAGCAGGTCAGCGCCCTCGTCGCAGTAATCCTTGGCCTCGGAGATGGCGCACTGCACGATCTCGTACTTGTCGGCATAACCGTTGGCGTCGAGCAGAGTAGCGACCTTCTGGGCAACGAGCGTGGAAGTAGCAGCGCCAGCACCGCAAGCCAAAACGATCTTCTTCATAGGTAATGTCTCCCTTCATGGTTTACTTTAGGTAAGTGTACCGCAGCGAGCGATGGCACTCGGCCTCGATGAGCTTTTATGCCAGTTTGCTTGCGCGCTGCGTATAATACATCTAGTACGTGTTGTCATACCGCTCGCTTTATGAGCGACTAAGGACCCTAATATGCCCGATTCCCGCACCCTCTGGACCGCCGTCGTTATCATCTGCATCGCCGTGTCGGTGTTCTTTAGCGTCAAAAAACGCACCACGTTTAAGCGCCTGCAGCAGCTTATGGCTGCCAAGCAGTGGGACGAGTTCGATCGTTTGCTCGACGGCAAACTCACCAGCATGCTGTACCCGCGCTACAACCGCGACTACCTGCGTCTGAACTCCTATCTGCTGCGCGAGGACCACGAGCGCGCCAGCGAGATGTTCGATTTGCTGCTGGGACTCAATCTGCCCAAGATGCAGCGCGTCGACCTGGTGATTAAGGCCTTTAACTACTACGTTGGCCAGGAGGACCGCAAAAAGTCCAAGGAGCTGCTGCACGAGATCAAAGGCTTTGAGGGCGGCCAGGCCGAGGCAGTCGCGCACGAATGCCAACTGATGTACGACACGATGATCCTCAAGCGCCACAACGACATTCCCGAGCTGGAGCGCATGCTCAAGGAGGCCGGTGACGACAAGGTCAAGAGCTGCCGCTTGGAGTATCTGTTGGCTCTGCAGTACAAGAACAAGGGCGACGAAGCCAAGTTCCAGGAGTTCCTGGAGAAGTCGGGGCAACACTCGATGGCCGTCAACGCGTAACGGACGGCTTGTGCTAGACTTCTAGTCTCACGGGGGCGTGGCGGAATTGGCATACGCAGGAGACTTAAAATCTCTCGCCGCAAGGATTGTGGGTTCGAGTCCCACCGCCCCTACCATATGGAGCTTTCGAGCCCGTGTCCCCAAGGGATGCGGGCTCGTTTCTTTTACACGCCGGCGGGGCTCTAAGTTCCGGTGGATTAGGGGCTGTTTGGTGCCCGAAAGGGCGATTTTAGTCCGTATTTCACCGCAACTCAGAGGAAGACGGTTAAAGAGCACTCAGACTCGGAGTCCAGGCGATGGTGGGAGTCGCGCCGTCGAGAACCTCGTTGATGGTGGCGGCCATGCCGGCGAGGAGGCTGTTCTCGCTTACGGTGAGCATGTCGTAACCGCCGGCTCGCATGAGCTCGCGGATCACCACGGCGCCAGCCAGAATCACACCCGCGCGCTTGGGCTGCACGCCCGGCAGCGCAGCGATACCCTCCACACCCAGCGTAGACATACGATCGATGGCGGCCGAGATCTGCTCCAGCGAAAGCTCGCGCAGGTGCACAAAGTTCGAGTCGTACGGCTCCAGTTCGTGGACCAGCGCCACGAGCGTGGTGACGGTACCGCCCACCGCAACGAGGCGCTCGGCGCGCGCAAAGTCGCTGGGCAGGCCCTCAAAGTAAGCCCCGAACTGCTCGCCCGCCCATGCGCCAGCGGCGGCAAGCTCGTCGTCCGCAGGCGGCAACGCGGAGAAGAAGCGCTCCGTCACACGACGGCAGCCAATGTCCAGCGAACGCGTTCCCTCCAGCGCAAAGACCCCGCGCTCCGGTGCGTACACACCCGTCGCGAGCTCCGTGGAGCCACCGCCCGAATCGGCGACGATGATGCGCTCGCCAGCAAAGTCGTGTGCCACGCCAAAAAACGTCAGGCGCGCCTCGACCTCGCCCGGAATCACCTGCGGCTCAAGCCCCAGCTCGTGCAGGCCGTCCAGCAGCAGGGCGGCGTTGGACGCATCGCGCGCGGCGCTCGTGCACGTGGTGCAGATGCACGCGGCGCCAAAGGTACGCGCCTCGTCCACAAACATACGGCACGCAGCGAGTACACGCTCGACCGCCGCCTCGCAAAAGCGGCCCGTCGCGTCCACGCCCTCGCCCAGATCGGTAATCTCGGTATGCTTGGACGATTCCACGATCGCCCCGCCCTCGACCTGCGCTAGCACTAGTCGCGACGACACCGTTCCCAGGTCGATCGCGGCCACCTTATATCGTTTGCAATTTGTCATTGCGAGCTCCCCTCCGGGCGCTATTTGCCGTTGGACACGACCGTCTGGCCCTCGACGCCGTTAAATCCAAACAGCATGTCAAGCGTCCGGATGTACCATGGCGCGTCCTTGCCGACTTCTTCGATCTCCTTGGCCACCTCGCTGGCCTTCTTGGCGTTCGACGACTTCTTTTCAGCCGACGACGAGTCCGAATCGCCGTCCAGGCCCTGCACTTCAATCCTCTTCTCGCCGGGCATCACCAGGCCCAGGTCCTCGGATGCCGCGTCCTTGATACCCTCCTCCGAGAGCAGCTTGTCGACGCTTTTTTGCAGCTCATCATTGTATTGCTGGCGAATCTCGACCTGCTTGGCCAAGATATCGCTCGAACGCTTTGCCACGTACAGGTCGCGCACGGGGAAATACAGGCTCACGAGCACCAGGGCAACGACGATGCCGATGAATAGCCCTCGCTGAGGACCGTGGGTAAAGTCGTAGATCGCCTTGACCACCGCGTTGTCGTTGGCGTAGTGCATAAAGTCCGAGCCCGAAAGACGGTTCGAGGGCCTGCTCGACCTATCGTGCGTTTGAGCCGACGAGCGCTGAGCATGCAACGAACGTGCCGGGCGCACTGGTCCATCTGTCGAAGTATTCACTTGAGCATTGGGGCGCGAGGTACTTGTCGGGCGCTGCATGGAGCGGTCGGCGCCGGCGTAGGCGGACCCACCGAGCTGCACCGTGCGCGCACAGCGAGGCGACGGCTCACGCGAACCGGCGGAATAGTACCTGTTGTCGTAAATCTGATCCATGTGCGCCTTGTGCGGTTGAGGTTTGTTTGCGCTAAGTCCTTTAGTTATAGCACGAGCGCGCACACCGCCTTCGACAGCCTTTGCTCGACATAAAAAAGGCGCTGAGCCATATGGCCCAGCGCCCACAGCGCTTTGCGGCGTCCAGCCAAGGCGGGGGCGGAACCGAGTCAGCCTCCCCCTCGCCAAATTCGCCTGTTTAGCGAATGTTGTAGAACGCTGCTTTGCCGGCGTAGCGCGCGCTGCCCTCGAGCTCGTCCTCGATGCGGATGAGCTGGTTGTACTTGGCGATACGGTCGCTGCGGCACGGGGCGCCCGACTTAATCTGGCCGGCGTTGACGCCCACGACCAGGTCGGCGATCGTGGAGTCCTCGGTCTCGCCGGAGCGGTGGCTCACGATGCAAGCGTAACCGGCCTCCTTGGCGGTCTCGATGGCCTCGAGCGACTCGGTGAGTGTGCCGATCTGGTTGACCTTGACCAGGATCGCGTTGGCGGCACCCAGCTCGATGCCCTTCTTGAGGCGCTCGGTGTTGGTGACGAACAGGTCGTCGCCCACCAGCTGCACCTTATTGCCAATGCGGCGGGTGAGCTCAACCCAGCCGTCCCAGTCCTCCTCGGCCATGCCGTCCTCGATGGAGATGATGGGATAGGTGTCGACGAGCTTCTCCCAGTAATCGACCATCTGGGCGCTCGTGTACTCAACACCCTCGCCCTTGAGCTCGTACATGCCGGTCTCGGCGTTGTAGAACTCGGTCGAGGCCGGGTCCATGGCGTACATGAAGTCGACGCCGGGCTTAAAGCCAGCCTTCTCGACGGCCTTGGTGATGTACTCGAACGGCTCGGCATTGGTCTTAAGGTTGGGGGCAAAGCCGCCCTCGTCGCCCACGCCGCCGCCCAGGCCGGCCTCGTGCAGCACGCCCTTGAGGGTGTGGTAGACCTCGGCGCACCAACGCAGACCCTCGGCAAAGCTCGGGGCGCCCACCGGCATGATCATGAACTCCTGGAAGTCGACGTTATTGTCGGCATGCACGCCGCCGTTGAGAATGTTCATCATGGGCGTGGGCAGCAGGTGAGCGTTGACGCCGCCCAGGTACTGGTACAGCGACAGGCCCGCCGACTCGGCAGCGGCGCGGGCAACGGCCAGCGACACGCCCAGGATGGCGTTGGCACCGAGCTTGGTCTTGTTGGGGGTACCGTCCGCGGCAATCAGCGCGGCATCGACGGCACGCTGGTCGAAGGCGTCGAGGCCGACGACGGCATTGGCGCACTCGTTGTTGACGTGCTCGACGGCCTGAGAGACGCCCTTGCCCAGATAGCGGCCCTTGTCGCCATCGCGCAGCTCGCAAGCCTCAAAGGCACCGGTCGAAGCGCCCGAAGGCACCATCGCGCGACCGAAGCTACCGTCCTCGAGCACAACCTCGACCTCGACGGTGGGATTGCCGCGGCTGTCGAGCACCTCGCGACCGTAAACGTCCAAAATATCGCTCATGTTGTCTCCCTCTCACTTGGAAACGTAGTGGATGCAAGCGACCGGCTGACCGTGCACCGTCGGTGCGTCTCCGTAAGTTAGCCATGTCGCACTTTTTGCATTATGCCCTAAGTTAGCCGAGGGATACACTTGATTTTCGAAAAATTTAGCGGGAACGATGAGGCGTGTCAGCCCGTCGTTCCCGCAGTCTTACTCCTCCGCCTTTGCGGCATCCCACAGGTCGTTGAGGCCGTGGGTCGAAAGCTCGGCAAGATCCACGTGAGCATCGGCCGCCATCTGCTCCATCGCGGCCCAGCGACGGCGGAACTTTGCCGTGCTGGCACGAAGGGCGCTCTCGGCGTCAATGCCCTCCTTGCGCGCAACGTTGACCAGGGCAAAGAGCAGGTCGCCAAACTCCATTTCGCGCTCGGGCGAGCCAGGGGCCTCGGCCTCAAACTCGGCACGTTCCTCGGCGACCTCGTCCCACACGTCCTGGACCGTCTCCCACTCAAAGCCCACGGCAGCCGCCTTGCGCGACACCTTCTGAGCCTGCATCAGCGCCGGCAGATGCGTGGGCACGCCGTCGAGCAGGCCCTCGGGCGCAGCCTCGCCTGCCGCCACGGCCTTGTCCTTGGCAGCCCTCTCGGCAAGCTTGACCTCGTCCCAAATCTTGAGCACCTCGTCGGAGTTGTCGGCATCCGCATCGCCAAACACGTGTGGGTGGCGGCGGATGAGCTTGGCGTCGATATCGCGTGCCACGTCGGCCAGCGTAAACTCGCCGGCGTCCGCCGCGATCTGCGCATGCAGCACGACCTGCATGAGCACGTCACCCAGCTCCTCGCGTAGGTGAACCGCGTCGTCCGCCTCGATGCAGTCGAGTGCCTCGTAGGCCTCCTCGATCATGTTCTTGCCGATGCTGCGGTGCGTCTGCTCACGGTCCCACGGGCAGCCATCGGGCTGACGCAGGCGCCAGATGGTCTGCACCAGATGCTGCAGCTCGGTCGACGCGTCTACCAGCGTGGACAGATCGCGCGAGCCCTCGGCATTCTGCTGAGCCATGTGCTGCGCCATGGTTATTCCTCCTCCAGGATCACATGGCGGAACGCGCCGCCCTCGTAGATGCCGTAGCTGTGCGTGCCGTCTTTGGGAATGCTCACGCTACCGGGGTTGAAGAGCCACAGGCCCGGGTGCGCGGCGCTTTCCTCGTTGACCTTGATGTGCGTGTGACCGTAGACGAGCGCGGAGCCCTCGGGCAGCGCGGGCGCGTGGTCGACGCTGTTGTGCATGCCAGCGCCAAAGACATGGCCGTGCGTCAGGAACAGCTCGCGGCCGGTCTCGTCGAACAGCGTGGCGTAGTCGGCCATGACGGGAAAGTCGAGGACCATCTGGTCGACCTCGGCATCGCAGTTGCCGCGTACCGCGATGATGCGGTCGGCCAGAGCGTTGAGCAGCGGAATCACGCGCTTGGGGGCGTAATCGCGCGGCAAGTCGTTGCGCGGACCGTGGTAGAGCAGGTCGCCCAGCAGCACGATGCGGTCGGGGTTCTCGCGCTCGATGGCGGCGCACAGGCGCTCGGTCCAGTATGCCGAGCCGTGGATGTCGGAGGCGATGAGGTATTTCATGGGGAGATCCTTTCGAATGGGGTTGATATGGCTGGGCGCAGGATGTCGCCACCAGCCGCGTTATTCAAATCGCAGTGCCACGGCTTGTGCCGCCTGCATCACGCGCTGGAGCGGCACGTTGTGCTCACGGGCAAGGCGGGCGCAGTCCTCGTACTCGAGTGCTGCACGCTCACTGCCGTCGGGCAGGGTGGCCACCTTGACGGACACCTCGCCCCATGGCGTCGTTACGCGCTCAAAGCGGCGTGGCAGGCAAACGCGCTCCATAACCTGGCGACGGATACCATTGGTCGTGGTTTCCAAAAAGATGATCGTCTGCAGACGCTCGATATCCTCGTGAGCACAGATTACCTGTAGCTGCCAGCTGGGGCGGCCTTTCTTGCAATAGAGGGGCAGCCAATGCACCTCGCGCGCTGTCTCTTATACACATCTCCGAGCCCACGAGA
>CABSYH010000028.1:0-12672 GCA_902481965.1 uncultured Collinsella sp. | reverse complement strand
CCTCTACGTCTCGTGGGCTCGGAGATGTGTATAAGAGACAGATCGCGTCCCGAGTGGCTGGAGGGAGACTATGATTCATGGATTGCTGCATGGGATTAAGCGCTGCCTGTTGAAGGTGACGAGGGGGTTTGCGTGCCGTTGCCGACCGCATGCTCGCTGCAAGCGAGGCGGCTTTATGGGTCGAGCCGGTATCGACCTGTTTATCGAAGACGGTGCCTACACCACGCTCTCCTCCGCGGTGGTCATCTTGGTGGTGCTCACGCTACTGTTTTCGTCGACGGCGGCGATATGGAGCATGTCGCGCGCGGGAGACACCCAGGTGGCTGCCGATAGCGGCACGCTGGCAGGCGCCAATGTGGTGGCGTCCTACCATACGGCTGCGACGGTGGTGGATGCGAGCATTTTGAGTTTGGGCCTGGCGGGGTTTGCCACGATCGGCACCGGCTTGGTCGCCATCCTTATTCCGGGTGCCGAGCTTGCCGCGGGCGATATGGTCGACACAGGAATCGAGATCATTAAAACGCGCAACAAGTTTGCCAAAAGCGCCTCCAAGGGCATGCAGAAAATCGAGACGGCTCTACCGTATCTGGTTGCCGCGCGAGCTACGCAGGCCGTGTCGGCGCAGGATACCGAGGGTGCGACCTATACCGGTACGGCGCTTGCCGTGCCCAGGACGTCCGAGTCGGATTTCGTTGCGCTCGAGGGTTCCGAGATCTCGACCGATGTGATTAAAGACACATCGAAAGATCTGGAACGCGCAGCAGATGAGTTGCAGAAGGCCTCGGAGGAGACGGCGAAAGCAAAAGAGCGTGCCTGGCTTGCGGATTGCGGCGGGTCGGATCCGGCTTCGGTCGGCAGCCGCTCATGCATGTGGGAACGCGCGAAGAGCCTGGCAAAGCTATCGGATATTGAGAATCCGCACAAAGCCTCGAGTATCACGTGGGAGCCGCAAGTGGCACTCGATCGCGCGAAGGCCTACTATCACCAGCGTCTGGCAGACGAAAAACCGCAGGGTTCAAGCGTCGAGATGAAGGCGGAGTCGGCGGCGCGCAAGGCGTTTTACACCTATGCGAGCGCAGAGGTCAATCGCGCATATATAACCGAAGACGGAGACCGGGCCACTTCCTATATTCCGTTGTTGCCGCGCAACACTGACGAGGTGCGAGCGACGGAACTCTATACCGATGCGGCGTGGCCAACCAGTACCAACGATGGCAAAACGTATCTGCATTATGGAACGAGCTGCCCCAACTATAAGAAAGGGACGCCAGGCGGGCTAGCCTCGGTCGCTGCTTATGACGGGCAGGACAAATGCAACAGATGCCATTTTGGTGTTTCGTCGCTCGGCGCCGTTGCGGCTCCTTCGACTTCTATCGAAAACGGCTTCGAGTACCACTTTGATCGATTCAAAGACGCCCTGGAGAAATACGTCGAATGCCGCAACAAAGAGCTCGAGCTCATGCGCCAGACAGAGGACGAGGCTGACCGTGCGGGCAATGCGTTTGACGAGGCCATTAAAGCGCTTTCGGGCGAGCGCCCGCGTATCGCTCCGCCCGGTCGCAACGGCGTGGTTGCCTTTGCGGTTTCGGGTGCCATCTCGAGCCCCGATGAGCTCAACTCTTCGTTTAACACGACAGTCAGGCTTGGCGATCGCGGCGCGATCTCTGCTGCGGTGCTGGCGCCCGATGACGCGACGGCGCAGAACAACGTTCTCTCGCGGTTTTTCTCGACGCTGGAGGAGCGTTCGGGTGGCGTTGCCGGTGTACTCGATGGCGTCATGGATGTTTGGGGACGGCTTCTTGTGGGATACGGAGACATCCAGGGCTCGGCCGACGAGCTTATGGATGAGATGATCGATGACCTGGGAGGGAACAGTGGCGCGCTGGGCTCCATTGCGTCGTGGCTCGGCGATACCGTTTCGGCGTCCGTGGCGGCGCTGGGTTTGGAACCGTGCGACTTGCGCCTGCGAAAGCCGGTGCTGACCGATTCCGCCAATGTCATTAAGAGTCCGGGGTCTGACATTGCGGGTCTCTCTCAAGCGCAAGACAAACTGCGAAGTATTCCGTTGGGCGTGACCGATCCCAAGGCGCTTTGCGAGGCGTTGGAATATCAAGTCGAACGCACCATTGGCGGTACGGTGTTCACGCTTGCGGAGATTCCTCTGCCCGGCGGCGGCTCCATCCCACTCACCGTCGATGTCGCCACGCTGGTTGGCGCTCTGGGCGGTGGGTCGTAATGAGTATCCGCATGCGTCTGCGCGAGGAGCGCGCCCAAGCGACGGTGGAGATGGCAGTGGTTACGCCCGTTTTGCTGGTGCTGGCACTCATCGTGTACAACGTCATGATCTTTGCCAGCGCTGTCGCGCGCTTCGACCGCGTGGTGCCCGACATCGTGCTGGCGCACGCCGTGGCGCCGGAGGGGGAGGGCGACGAAAGCTCTGCCGATGCCTCGGCGACGGTTCAGACTCAAATTCTGAATGCCATGGAAGGCTATGACTTGCAGATCGAAGTGTCGAGCGAACAAGGCGCGGAGGCATCGGATGGTGGCCTGCTCTCCCTATCCGGTACGTTTAGGACCTACACCTGCACCATGCACTATGAGCCGTGGCCGACTTCTCTCAGCATCGCTGGCGTTTCGCTGGGGGCGCCGACAACGTTGTCGCACGAGCGCGCGGTGACGGTCGATCCATGGCGTCCGGGGGTGGTCATGTGACCGCGGTCTCGTCCTACATCGCCTACGCGCGGGCACTCAACAGGCTGGGTTGGACGCCGGCCGAGTTTGTGGTGGCGGAGTCGTTTGTCGTGCGCCTGCGCGGCATGCTGGGACGGCGTCCGGTTGCCGCCAACGGCCTGCCGCTCGTCATGGCGTTTCCACGCTGCTCTTCGGTCCATACGTGTTTTATGGCCTATCCCATCGACATCGCCTTCATCGATGCACGCGGCAATATCCTCGCGCGCTACGAAAACGTATGTCCCTGGTGTATGTGCTCCTGCCCCGGCGCTTGGGCGGTATTGGAACGCCCTTCAATCCTCGCTACACCTCCCGCCCTCCAACAAGTGCCGGCGTAAGAGATTGGCGACAGCGGACTTTCGTCATACGAAATTGGGTAAGATGGAGGAGAAGATGCATGGATGTTGAGATCCATCCGAACGCCAAAAAACACTTGACGGAAAAGCAGGTACTAGGTGCCTGGTTCGCGGTTACTGAGTGCATTCGCCGCGAGTCGGAGGACGAGCCGCCGAGATGGCTTGCCATTGGATGGCTTCCAGATGGTCGAAGTGTGGAACTTGTTGCGGTCGAGCTTGTCCGTGGGTGGCTTATCATTCATGCCTTGTCTCCAGTCCAGAAGAAATTTTGGCAGGAGATTGAACAGGCTCGGCAAAGGGGTCGATGATGGGCAAGACGTATACGGCCGCTAATGGTCAGGTTGTAACGGATGAAATGATTGACGCGTGGTGCGAGTCGTACGAGCGCGGAGAGTTTCCGGATGGCGAACACACCGTTGGTGGGATCGTGCATGGACGGCCCCCGCTCTCAGGTGAGGGGACGGCAACGCTGTCGGTCAAGATTCCTCTGGGAATGAAGGAGGCCATTCGTCGACGGGCGGCTGCCGAGGGGATGACGCCAAGTGAGTTTGCCCGTGCGGCTCTGAGTGAAAAACTTCTTGCTGCCGGCTGATGCCTCTGACGTGCCGATTTATAGAACCGAGGCTGTGCTCAAAAACTTTTTTAAAATTCTCGGTTGACCGGAACGCGTCCTTGGTTATACTAATCAAGCCTTGAAACAAGGCACACCTCAAATGGCTGGGTAGCTCAGTTGGTAGAGCAGAGGACTGAAAATCCTCGTGTCAGGGGTTCGATTCCCTTCCCCGCCACCTTGAATTGACTAGGACCTCTGCAAAGGGGTCCTTTTCTTTTATGCAGCCCCCACATGGAATCGAACCCCGTGAGGGCGCGGAGCTGAGTAAACGCGTAAGCGTTTGCCAGCGCAGCTCGCAAGGCGCGTAAGCGCCGCAGCGGTCCGTCCGCGCAGCGCGCGGACGCGATTCCCTTCCCCGCCACCTTGAATTGACAAGGACCTCTGCAAAGGGGTCCTTTTCTTTTATCGAGGTCTCTGCGGAAATTGCGTCCCGGAATTTGGCTTCAGAGTGGGATGCGTTTTCCGCTTTGAGGCCGCTTGGGAAAGCGCGACCCGGAATCCGGCGTCAGAATGGGATGTGCTTTCCTTTTGCGGTCTTTGGCGGAAACTGCGTCCCAGATCCCGCGCTCAGAACGGGATGCGCTTTCCGGTCGAGGCCTCGAACGGAAAATGCATCCCAGTCTTTTGCGAAAAACGGGATGCGCTTTCCGGCCGCCTACTTCCGGCGCATATGTACATCTCGGCACGCCATCTCGGGCCCGCCCGCTCAGACATTCCTCCCGCTTTTGCGCCACTTTACAGACCGTTCGGTCGTCTGTCCGCACGCGCGGGTATACTCAAAACGATACTTTTCCTATGCAATACGATGCAGGCTCGGCCTGCACGATCCGAAGGGGGCAGTGATGGAGAGGATACTCGGCGTTAATCTCTCTGGCTGGTTTATTCCCGAGCCTTGGGTGACCCCGTCGCTATACGCGGCGACCGGTGCATCCAACGCGGCCGAGCTGCAGGAGGCCATGGGCACCGCCGCCTATAACGAGCGCATGCGCCGTCATTACGAGACGTTTGTGAGCGAGGACGATTTCCGTCGCATGGCGCAGATCGGTCTCAATGCCGTGCGTCTGCCGGTGCCCTGGTATGCCTTTGGCTCGCAGGAGTCCGATGCGTCCTACATCTCGGTTGTCGACTACATCGACCGTGCAATTGAGTGGGCTGCCAAGTACGACATCCGCGTGCTGCTTGATCTAGCAACTGTGCCCGGTGGCCAGGGCGATTCCAACGATTCGCCCACCACGCCGGAGGCTGTCGCCGAGTGGCATCCGTCCACTAACGGCCGTCATGTCGCACTCGACGTGCTCGAGCGCTTGGCCGATCGCTACGGCGAGGCTGAGAGCTTGCTGGGTATTGAGCTGCTTGACACGCCGCAGATGAGTGTCCGCAAGAGCCTCTTCACCATGACGGATGGCATTCCTGCTCACTACCTGCGCAATTTCTATCGCGATGCCTACGAGCTCGTCCGTTCGTATATGCCCGAGGATAAGATCGTCGTCTTCTCGTCGTCGGGGCATCCCAACGAGTGGAAGCATTTTATGCGCGGCGCCAAGTACAAGAACGTCTACATGGACCTTCACCTGTACCATTACCGTGACGAGTATGCGCTCGATATCACGAGCCCCCGCGGGCTGACGACGGCGATTTCGCGCAACAAGTGCGAGCTCAAAGAAGCGATTTCGACTGGGTTCCCCGTGCTGGTGGGCGAATGGTCGGGCGCGGCGATCTTTGCCAACTCGTCGGTTACGCCCGAGGGCCGCAATGCCTACGAGCGCGTGTTTATCGCCAATCAGCTGGCTTCGTTTGCGCCGGCTGCCGGTTGGTTCTTCCAAACGTGGAAGACCGAGAAGCGCATTGCAGCATGGGACGCCCGCGCGGCGCTCGGTACGCTCGAGCGCGGCATGATTGAATAGGTTGATATGACGCAAAACAGCGCCCATACGGGCAAACTCTATGTGGTCGGCACGCCCATCGGCAACCTGGGCGACCTGTCCCCGCGCGTTGGCGAGGCGTTTGCCGCCGCCGATGCCATCTGCTGCGAGGACACGCGTGTGACCTCAAAGTTGCTGATGCACCTAGGCATCTCCAAGCCGCTCGTTCGTTGCGACGAGAACGTGATCGCAAGTCGCGCCGCCGGCCTGGTCGACCGTCTGCTGGCGGGGGAGACCCTCGCCTTTGCCTCGGACGCCGGCATGCCGAGCGTGTCCGATCCCGGCCAGGCGCTGGTCGAGGCGGCGCGTGAGGCCGATGTGCCCGTTGAAGTTATTCCCGGGCCCTCTGCTTGCGTCACGGCGCTCGTTTCGTCCGGCATTCCCTGCGAGCATTTTTTCTTCGAGGGCTTTTTGGGCCGAAAGCACGGTGACCGTGTGCGCCGTTTGCAGCGCCTCGCCGTGGTGCCCGGCGCACTCATCTTCTACGAGTCTCCACATCGCATCGTGGCGACGCTCGAGGCCGTGGCGGAGGTCTTTCCCCAACGTGAGGTTGCCGTCTGCCGCGAACTCACCAAGCTGCACGAGGAGGTCTTGCGCGGGCCCGCTGCCCAGCTTGCCGAGGAGCTGCGTGCTCGCGGCGAGGTAAAGGGCGAGATTGCGCTGGTTATCGCGCCGCCGAGCAAGGATGAGGAGGCCGGTATCGTGCCGGTTGGCGCCGCGGCAGCGGATCCCGACGAGGCCCTGCGCGAGGATATCCGCGCCGCGCTCGAGGAGGGAGAGCCCGCCTCTGCGGTGGCCAAGCGCCTGTCTCAGAAGTATTCGCGCCGCAAGCGCGATGTCTATGCCATGGTGCTCGATATGCAATAGATGGAGGATATCCAGCCCTTGCGCTAGAATCATCCTCTGTATGCAACGTTTTTCTGGAGGACAAACCCCATGGATCAAAGCAAGCCTTCGTTCTTTATCACGACGCCCATCTACTACGTCAACGCCGATCCGCACCTGGGCACGGCTTATTCCACCATCATCGCCGACGTTCAGGCTCGCTATCGTCGCTCCGCCGGCTATAACGTCAAGTTCCTGACCGGCATGGACGAGCACGGCGAGAAGGTCGCCGAGGCCGCAGCCAAGCATGGCATGACGCCGCAGGAGTGGACCGACAGCCAGGCCCCGCACTTCAAGGAGCTTTGGAGCAAGCTCGAGATTTCCAACGACGACTTCATCCGCACCACCGAGCCGCGCCAGCATCATGCCGTGCAGTACCTGTGGGAGCGCATGAAGGAGTCCGGTTACCTGTATAAGGGCAGCTACGACGGCTGGTATTGCGTGCCTGATGAGACCTACTTCACCGATACACAGGTCCAGAAGGGCGACGAGGAGTACGGCAGCGTCGGCCAGCACCTGTGCCCCGACTGCCACCGTCCGCTTGAGCGCGTGCAGGAGGAGTCCTACTTCTTTAAGCTTTCCGCCTTCCAGGACAAGCTGCTCAAGCTCTATGACGAGCACCCCGACTTTGTCGAGCCTGCGTTCCGCATGAACGAGGTTCGCAGCTTTGTCGAGGGCGGCCTCAACGACCTTTCCGTGAGCCGCACGAGCTTCGACTGGGGCATCCAGGTCCCGTTTGACGAGGGTCACGTGACCTACGTGTGGTTCGATGCGCTGCTCAACTATATGACGGCCGTCGGCTACGGTGTCGACACCGATGAGGCGCGTGCCGAGCTGGCCTATCGCTGGCCCGCGCAGTTCCACATCGTGGGTAAGGACATCATCCGCTTCCACTGCGTCATTTGGCCCGCCATGCTCATGGCCATTGGCGAGGCCCTGCCCGAGCACGTCTTTGCCCACGGCTTCCTGACCGTGCGCAATGCCGAGACTGGCAAGGCCGAGAAGATGTCCAAGAGCCGCGGCAACGCCATCGCTCCGCAGGACGTTATCGACATGCTGGGCGTCGAGGGCTATCGCTACTACTTCATGACCGACGTCGTCCCCGGTACCGACGGCGCCATCAGCTTCGACCGCATGGAGCAGGTCTACAACGCCGACCTGGCCAACAGCTGGGGCAACCTTATCTCGCGTTCGCTCAACATGAGCGGCAAGTACTTTGACGGTTGCGCGCCCGCCAAGCCCGCATCGTTCGATGCGTTCGACAACCCGTTGGCAAAGATTGCCGATGGCCTGGTCGATCGCTACATGGCCAAGATGGACGTGCTCGATTATGGTGGAGCTAAGGACGAGGTCATGGAGCTCATCCATGCCGCCAACCACTACATCGAGGACTCCGAGCCCTGGGCGCTTGCCAAGGACGAGGCCAAGGCTGACGAGCTGGCGTTTGTGATCTACAACCTGCTCGAGGCCATCCGCATTGCCGCTCACCTGCTGATGCCGCTCATGCCCCAGACTTCTGCCGAGGCCCTGCGCCGCCTGTCCTGCGAGGACGAGGCCGCGAGCGACGACCTCAAGGGCATTTGCACTTGGGGCCTGCTTGCCGGCGGTCAGCCCGTCGAGAAGGGCGATCCGCTGTTCCCGCGTCTGGCGTAGAGACCGCGCGAGCGCCATATCGGCAATTTGCTGTTTGGATGTAAGGGCATGGCCGCAACGGTCCATGCCCTTTCGTTTCAAGACGCCGCCATCATGCTAAGGAGGCAACCATGACAACTTCGCCTTTGGCAAACCCCACGGCAACTAGGGAGCTGCTGGAGGAGTTTGGCCTTGCGACCAAGCATCGCCTGGGCCAAAACTTTCTAATCGACAACCATGTGATCGAGCGTATCTGCGAGCTTGCCGAGCTTGCAGGTGACGAGCGCGTACTCGAGGTGGGTCCGGGTTGCGGTACTTTGACGCTTGCGCTGCTGCAGGAAGCGGCGTGCGTCACGTCGATCGAAGCAGATCCCGAGCTCGAGCCGGTGCTCGACGCCCACGCCGCCGACTATGCCAACTTCCGCTTTATCATGGGCGACGCGCTCAAAGTGACGCCGGAGCAGATTGAGCAGGCCGCCGGTGGTGAGCCGACGGTGTTTGTCGCGAACCTGCCCTATAACGTGGCGGCGACGATCATCCTGCAGTTCTTCCAGACGATGCCCGCGCTCAAGCGCGCCGTCGTCATGGTGCAAAAGGAGGTTGCCGATCGTATTGCCGCAACGCCGGGCAACAAGACCTATGGCGGCTACACGACAAAGCTCGGCCTGTATGCGCAGGTTACGGGTCGCTTTGAGGTGCCGCCGCGTTGCTTTATGCCGGCGCCGCACGTGGACTCGGCCGTCGTGCGTATCGACCGTGTTGACGGCGTGGTGCCCGAAGGACTCGACCGCGAGTTTGTGGCCCGCGTGATTGATGCTGCATTTGCTCAGCGTCGCAAGACCATTCGCAACTCCATGAGTGCCAACGGCTTTGCCAAGGACGTGCTCGATGCCGCCTTTGAGGCTTGCGGTATCGCACCCACCACGCGCGCCGAGACGCTTGATGTTGCCGACTTTGTCCGCTTGGCTCAGGAGCTTTCCCATGACGCCTAATGTCGAACGCGTGACGTTTACCAAGAAAAAGAAGACGGTTGCTTGTCCCGTGCCCTTGGCACCGCTTGCCGACACGCATGCGCATCTGCTTTCGTTTTGGGGCAAAGAAGTGCCCGAGACGCTCGCGCGCGCCAAAGCCGCGGGCGTCGACCTGTTGGTGACGATGTTCGACCCCATCGCTGACAAACGCAGCGTGACGGACTATAGCGACTGGCTCGTGCGCGAAATTCTGCCGATGCAGGATATCCCGCAGATCAAGTATCTTGTCGGCGTGCATCCGTATGGCGCGCCGGACTATACCGATGACGTTCACGCACAGATCGTTGCCGCACTCGATGACCCTTTGTGCGCCGGTATTGGCGAAATCGGCCTGGACTACCACATGGACTATGACGACGATATCGTGCCGGCACCCCATAACGTGCAGATTGACTGCATGGCGCGCCAGCTCGAGCTTGCCGTGTGCCGTAACGTGCCGGTGGAGCTGCATCTGCGTCACGAGGACACGGACCATGAGCGTACCTCGCACGTGGACGCCTACAACGTGCTTCGTGAGGTGGGCGTGCCCCAGGCCGGTTGTGTGCTGCACTGCTTTGGCGAGGACCGCACTACGATGGAGCGCTTTGTGGAGCTGGGCTGCTATATCGCCTATGGTGGCGCGGCTACCTTTAAGCGCAACGACGACGTGCGCGAGGCATTTGCGGCAACCCCACTCGGTCGTATTTTGTTTGAGACGGATTGCCCGTATATGGCTCCGGAGCCCATCCGCGGTCTTGAATGTGAGCCCGCAATGATTTCCATTACGGCAAACGCGCTGGTTAACGACCGTGTCGATCGCACAGGTGAGGACGCCGAAACAATCGCGCAAGCCGCTTGGGAAAATGCCTGCAAACTTTTTCAAAAATAGTTCTTGCGTTCGCGGTGGCGCTCCGTTATTCTAATTCCTGCACGCGGGCGTGGCGGAATTGGCAGACGCGTACGGTTCAGGTCCGTATGGGGGCAACCCCATGAAGGTTCAAGTCCTTTCGCCCGCACCATTAAATGAAAGAGCTCCCAGCAATGGGAGCTTTTTTTGTTATGGGCCCATCACAGGGACTTGAACCTGCGAAGGAGCGAGCGTAAAGAAAACGCGGAGCGTTTTTAGCGAGCTGGCGAGGACGCCGGCAGGCGGCCGAAGCCGGTGCGGATACGCGGACGTCCTTTCGCCCGCACCATTGAATGAAAGAGCTCCCAGCAATGGGGGCTTTTTTGTTATGGGCCTCCTGTTGGTGTCACGTGGCTGCTTCGTGCGGGTATCCTAATGCCAACGTGTGCCTATCAGAGGAGAGACCATGCTGTTTTCCGGTATCATCGCCGCCCTTACCAGCCTTTTGATTCCCATCATCATCCTGTTGCTGCTGCTTCCCAGCGCCTGCTATGTCGTTGAACAGCAGCATGCCGTGATCATCGAGCGTCTGGGCAAGTTTAACCGCATCGTCAACGCGGGCTTCCACATGAAGGTGCCCGTGATCGACCGCAAGGCCGCCACGGTGAGTCTGCGCACCATGAAAAACGGTTTTGGCATCGACGTTAAGACCCAGGACAACGTGACCATCGGCCTTGAGGTTTCTGCTCAGTACCACGTGAGCTATGACATGGGCGCCGGCCCGGCAGATTCGGGTATCTACAAGAGCTACTACATGCTGCAGGAGCCCGTCGACCAGATGCGTGACTTCATCACCGACGCCCTGCGCTCTTCGATCCCCGTCTACACACTCGATGAGGTCTTTGCCAAGAAGGATGACATCGCCAAGGATGTCAACGCTACCGTTTCCGAGCAGATGGCCGCCTACGGCTTCACCCTCGTGTCGACGCTCATCACCAAAATCGCACTGCCGACCGAGGTTGAGAACTCCATGAACGACATCAACGCTGCCCAGCGCAAGCGCGCTGCGGCACAGGAGCTCGCTGAGGCCGACCGCATCAAGCGCGTCACCGAGGCGACCGCCGAGGCCGAGGCAATGGAAAAGGCGGGCGAGGGCATCGCCAACCAGCGCAAGGCCATCGCGCTGGGTATCAAAGATTCGCTCGAGATCATCCAAGAGACGGGTGTCGGCAATGACGAGGCCAACCAACTGTTCATGTTTACGCAGTGGTCCGAGATGATGACGGAGTTCGCTCGCACGGGTAAAACCTCGACGGTCGTGCTGCCGAGCGACTTTTCGCAGTCGGCCTCGATGTTCGAGCAGATGCTGACCGCCAGCAAAGTTCAAAACGATTCGAAGGAGTAGACGCGCGTGAAATACACCGTCGTTTGCGTCGGTAAGCTCAAGGAGCGCTTTTGGAAGGACGCGTGCGCTGAGTACACCAAGCGCCTAGGTGCCTATGCCAAGGTTGATATCCGCGAGGTGGCCGATATCGACCCGGCTAAGGCGGGCGGCGTGGATGCCGCGCGCGACAAGGAGGGGGCGGCAATTCTTGCTGCATTGCCGTCTCGAGCGCATGTGATCCTGCTGGCTATCGAGGGCAAGGAGCGTTCGAGTGAGGAGCTCTCGGCGAGGCTCGACGATCTTATGCTGCGAGGCAGCAGCGACATCGCCTTTGTGATTGGCGGATCGGACGGCGTGAGCGATGACGTGCGCGCACGAGCCGACGAGATGCTCAGCTTTGGACGCATTACCTTGCCGCATAACCTGGCGCGTGTGGTGCTGCTAGAGCAGATTTACCGTGCCTGCAAGATCAGCCGTGGCGAGCCGTATCACAAATAGGTCGGCAATACGAAACAATGGCGTGGGACAATACCTTTCGTTTTGAGGAATGTGTCTGAAAGGACTATGAGATATGAAGATTGGATTTGTCGGTTTTGGCAATATGGCGAGCGCTATGGCCGATGGCTGGATCGCTGCCGGTGTAGCTGCGAGCGACATGTGCGCCTGCGCGGGTCGCTACGACGCACTGGTTGAGCGCTGCGAGGCGCGCGGCATGGTCGCCTGCCACGATGCCGCCGAGGTTGTCGCCGCATCCGATATCGTGGTCGCTGCGGTCAAACCGTACATGATCGAGAAGGTATTCGCCCCGCTCAAGGATGCTCTTGCCAAAAAGGTCGTTCTGTCGGTTGCCTGGACCTGGGACAGTGCCAAGTGGGAGCAAGTCCTGCCGGGCGTCGCGCATATCTCGACGGTGCCCAACACACCGGTTTCGGTGGGCGAGGGCGTCATCGCTTGCGAGAAGGCTTCCACGCTTAGTGATGAGCAGAGCGCAGTGGTGCTTGATCTGCTTGGCAAGCTCGGTGCGGTGGTCGAGCTCGATACGAGCCTGCTGTTTGTGGGCGGCACGGTGGGTGGTTGCGCTCCGGCATTTGTCGCCATGGCAATCGAGGCCCTGGGCGATGCGGCGGTCAAGCACGGTATCCCGCGTGCCGATGCCTATCGCATTGTGAGCCAGATGGTGTTGGGTACGGCAAAGCTGCAGCTTGCAACTGGCCAGCATCCTGCGGCGATGAAGGATGCCGTATGCTCGCCCTGTCTCTTATACACATCTGACGCTGCCGACGAATAGAGAGG
>CABSYH010000027.1:0-12751 GCA_902481965.1 uncultured Collinsella sp. | reverse complement strand
TTAGCAAGACGCAGGTCGGCGGCTCAGAAGCCTGGGTCGTGGCGCTGCACCTGGCCGCTGCGGGCCGCGATAGCGATCTTGCCGCTTGGATGTCTATGAATCGCTCGGGGATTTTAGACCCATCGTATCGGCTATTCGCACGTCTTGCGATGCATTGCCTGGGCGAGCCTGCCGTTAGGATTCGCAAGAAGCTTCCGGTGCGCGAGCTGTCGCGGTATTCACTACGCGATGACTTTGAAGGCGAAAGTGAGCACCTATTCCAGGCGGGCGAGGTTGAGGCTGTCGATGCTATCGGCCATATTGAGATGCGCATGTTTGGCGCGTTTCGCGCCGAGCGCGACGGTTTTCCCATCACGGATAAGATGTGGCGTCGCAAAAAGGCGGCAACGCTTGCCGAACGCCTTGCGCTGGGTATGGATGCCATGGTCGACCGCGAGACAATCGCCATGGAGTTGTGGCCCCATGCCGAGTTTAACGCCGCGCGCAACAATCTGTATTCGACGGTATCGCGCTTGCGCTCGGCTTTGGGTCCAACGCCGGATGGCAAGTCGTGCGTGGTCATCCAAAACGAGTGCATTGGGCTCAACGGCGACTACGTTAAGACCGATGTAAGACTCTTTGATCAGCTGAGCCGCGAGATTCTGGGAAATCGTATGGGTGCGAGAGGGCCTCACCTGATTGAGCTATGTCTTAAGGTTGAGCAGCTCTACGCGGGTCCGCTGTATGTTCCCACCGGTTGCAATCCCACGTTCTTTACGCGCATGCGCCACATTATGCAATCCAAGTACATCGACTGCATGATTAGGGGAGCGAATGCCGCTCTCGAGGAGAATGACCTGCAATCGGCAATTTGGCTCGTGGAATCGGGGCTTCGCCAGGAGACGGCGCGAGAGGACATGGTTCGCTGCGCCATGCGCGTTTACGGCGCGGCGGGACGACGCCGCGATGTTGTCGAGTTATACAGCGGCCACATGCACCATCTGCGAGAGCAGGTACAGGGAGTGCCCGAGCCCGAGACAAGGCGTCTGTATGAGCGCTTGGTCGAAGGCAGGCTCAAGCGCGTGCTTGTCGAGCGATAAAAAACGGGCGCCCGAATCACTCGGACGCCCGCAGACTTGCTCGGTATGACCAGCCGGTTTTAGACGAGCTTGATCTTCTCGATATCCTTGCGCGAGGACTCGCGATACAGCGAGAACTTGCGGCCGATAACCTGAACGACGTCGGCGTGGCAGCGCTCGGCGAGCTCCTCGGCGGCCTCGCGGGCAGAAAGGCTGGAGCCGTCCAGCACGGAGCACTTAACGAGCTCGTGCTTCTCCAGGTAGGCAACCGTCTGCTCGACGGTGCCCTCGTTGACATCGGACTTACCGATGATGATGGCGGGGTTGAGGTGATGGGCCATGCTGCGAAGCTGCTTGACCTGGGCTCCTGTCAGTGCCATGGGTTCTCGCTTTCTATGTATGGGGCGCCCCGCAATGGGGCCTTAATCTACGTGAGCTGTCCCACGATAGCGCAGGAACGGCGTGGTGTGGAGCGCGTTTGCCCAGTTCGCAAAGAATGCGGATGCCGGGTGGGAAGACGATGCAAGCTTTAGATGGGCTGCGGGCGGGGTACGGAGACCGGCTCCCAGGCGATAAACGCCCATCGGACCTTGCGGATGTGGTCGAGCATGTAGCGTCCCTGCGGTACGCCCTTGGATCCCGGCTCGCCGGCATGGGGGTTCTCGATCATGTGGTGGGCGATATAGTCGCGAAGGCGGTCGATCTTGTCCTCGTTGCCATGCTCGAGCATGCGAGAAAAATCTGCCACGCCCTCCTCGAGACTATCGAAGGTGTCGCGACGGGGCGATTCAAAATACGTGACCTGCGGCAGCGCCCCCATCTGAACAAGGATGTTAAAGGCATATACAAATCCGTTGCTGTGGGTAACCGAGGCGCCGATGGCGTTCATCAGGTGCAGGTCATAACGCGGGCTGGAGTTGGCGACCATTGTGACAGCACAACGCCGGCGAGCCGTACGGTCAAGCTTGGCAAGTGCCCCCTTCAGGTCGTCCGTAGTAACCGAGCGACTCGCAAAGGCAACATCAACAGCCTTGGCAACCGGCCCAACCAGATCCCAATCGTCATCCCAAGCAAGCTCAAGCGGTGTAATGCGCTCCTCGAGCCCATAGAACTCAATGCCGGCATCAAGCGTGCCCAACATGGCAGGGGAAAAGTCAGCAGCAATTACAGGATGCCCAGTCTGAGCAAGCGGAATAGCAATCGACCCAGCCCCACACCCCATATCCAGCACCGACTCGCCAGGCTCAAGCGCCAACAGCTTTATAAAATCCCGCGCATAAGGGGCAGTCTCCAGCGGACGAAAATGCCGAGCCCGCTTATCCCACTCAAAAGAATCATCAGTCCGATGTCGAGCGGCCTGCAGACGCATCCATTCGCCATTCCAATCAGCAGAAAGAAGCTCAGAGCGAGCATCCCCATCAACCACGGGCCAACCTCCTAGCAACAAAAAAGCGACTCTCCCAAAAAGAAGAGCCGCAACCAGCATATATCAGAAAGAACCGATCCAACGCCAAACCGCCATACCAGCAAAGTAGGGCAGAAGCGAAGCGACTGCCAAAGGGATAGAACCCAACCGAGGTCCCGTTGTGCGGGAGCCCCGGGGAGGGCAAATATATAAGGTCGATCGCGAGTTCCGCACGAGCCGGAGAGCACTTAATGTGCTCTCCGTGCGAGTCAGGACTGTCCGAGCAGGCGACCTTATATATTTGCCCTCCCCGGGGCTCCTCGCCCGAACCCTCAGCTAGTTCTTGAGCGAGTTCAGCGGTGCCGGGAAGCGTCCACCGCGGTGGGCAAGCACGGTGCCGGCGTTGGGGTTCACCGGCATGATGGGCGCACGGCCAAACAGGCCGCCATACTCGACGCAGTCGCCCACGCCCTTACCGATGGCGGGAATCACGCGGACAGCCGTGGTCTTATTGTTGATGACGCCGATGGCCATCTCGTCGGCGATGATGCCGGCGATGGTTTCGACCGGGGTGTCGCCGGGGATGGCGATCATGTCCAGGCCAACGGAGCACACGCAGGTCATGGCCTCGAGCTTCTCGAGCGAAAGCGCGCCGGCCTCGACGGCGGCGATCATGCCGGCGTCCTCGGACACGGGGATAAAGGCACCCGAGAGACCGCCCACGCTGGAGCTGGCCATGACGCCGCCCTTCTTGACGGCATCGTTGAGCATGGCGAGCGCGCAGGTCGTGCCGGGGCCACCGCAGGTGCCCACGCCGATGATCTCGAGGATGCGCGCGACGGAGTCGCCGATGGCAGGCGTAGGTGCCAGCGACAGGTCGACAATGCCCTTCTCGACACCCAGGCGATGGGCGGCCTCGCGGCTCATGAGCTCGCCGGCACGGGTGATCTTAAAGGCGGTCTGCTTAATCTTCTCGGCGACCTCCATCATCGATGCGGAATCGGGCAGTGTCTCCAGGGCTGCGGCCATAACGCCGGGGCCCGAGACGCCTACGTTGATGACGGCGTCGGCCTCGCCACCGCCATGGACGGCGCCCGCCATAAACGGGGAGTCCTCGACCATGTTGGCAAAGCAGACAAACTTGGAAGCGCCGACGGAATCCTGGTCGGCCGTGAGTTTGGCGGCATCGATGATGGTCTGGGCGGCCATGAGCACGGCGTCCATGTTGATGCCGGCACGCAGGCTGGCGACGTTGACGCTGGAGCAGACGCGGCTGGTGGTAGCGAGCGCCTGGGGGATGGACTGGATGACGCGGCGGTCGGCGTCGCCGATGCCCTTCTGGACGAGTGCGGAGAAGCCGCCCAGGTAATCGATGCCGAGCGTCTCGGCCGCGCGGTCGAGGGCGTGCGCGATGGGGGTGAGGTCCTCATCCTTGCAGCATGCGGCGATCTGCGCCACCGGGGTGACGGAAACGCGCTTGTTGACAATGGGGATACCGTACTCGCGCTCGAGGTTCTCGGCGGTCTCGACCAAGTGCTCAGCCGTGTGCGTCACGTGGTCGTAGATCTTCGTGCACATGCGGTCGAGGTTCTCGTCGCCGCAACCCATGAGCGAAACACCCATGGTGATGGTCCTGATGTCGAGGTTCTGCTCCTCAACCATGCCGCGGGTTTCCGCGATTTCTGCGGGCGTGATCGCCATCCTTGCGCTCCTATCTGCCAAAACGAGCATAGTCTTGTCTATTCTAACGTGCCGCACGTGCCAAGTGGCGCATGCGGCACGTTTTGGTGCTCGGTTGTTTCCGTTGTGTTACTGCCCAAAGACCTCTTCGGCGATGCGCGCGCTTTCGGCGGCGTCCTTGGCGTAGTAGTCCGCGCCGATCTGCTTGGCGTATTCGGGGGTGAGTACGGCGCCACCTACGATGATCTTGACACCCGGCACCTCGGCATGGAGCAGCTTGATGGTTTCTTCCATGGCGACGACCGTGGTAGTCATAAGCGCCGAGAGGCCGACGAGCTTAATGTCACGCTCCTGCACGGTCTTGAGCACCTCTTGCGGGTCGACGTCGCGGCCCAGGTCAAAGACGGTGTAGCCGTAGTTATCGAGCAGCATTTTGACGATGTTCTTGCCAATATCGTGGATGTCGCCCTTGACGGTGGCCACGCAGATCTTGCCCTTGTCGGCGATCTCGCCGGCGGGCATCAGGCACTTGATGGTGTCGAAGCCCACGCGCGCGGCCTCGGCCGAGGCCATGAGCTGCGGCAGGAAGAACTTGCCCTGGTCAAAGAGGACGCCCACCTCGTCGAGGGCGGGGATAAAGTGGTTGTTGATAAGATCCATAGCGTCGTGGTCGGCCAGCAGGCGCTCAGTCTCGGTCGCGATCTCGCCCTTACGGCCCGAGACGACCATGCGACGAATCGGGTCGTCGTTGCCGTCGGTGCCGGCGGTGCCAGCAGCGGGCACGGCATCACTCGATGCGGCCTGAGCCGCTGCCGGGTTTGCGGCGATCTTATACGGATCGGTCCAGCCGGCGTAGCGCTCGATGTATCCGGTCGAGCCCTCGTCCTCAACGCTCAGGACGCGATAGCTGTAGACAGTATCCATAAAGCGCTTGGAACCCGGGTTCATGATGGGGGCGTCCAGGCCCGCGCCGAAGGCGGCAGCCAAAAAGACCGAGCCCAGCAGCGGGCGGGCAGGCAGGCCAAAGCTGATGTTCGACACGCCGAGCGCGCATTTGACGCCCAGACGCTCCTTGCACAGGGACATGGCGCGTAGGATCTGCTCGGCCTGGCGTTGATTGGTCGAGGCGGTCATGACCAGGCAGTCGATGAGGATGCGGTCCGGTCCGATGCCGTAGCGGGTAGCCTCGGCCACGATGCGCTCGGCGATGGCGAAGCGGGCCTCGGCGGTATCGGGGATGCCGCCTTCGTCGAGCGTAAGGCCGACAACGTTGGTGCCGTAGTGGGCGACCAGCGGAAAGATCTCATCCATGATCTGCTGCTTGCCGTTGACCGAGTTGATGATGGGCTTGCCGGCGTAGCGGCGCACGGCGGCCTCGACGGCTGCGGGGTCGGTGGAGTCGATCTGCAGCGGCAGCAGCGTGGAGCCCTGGAGCTGTTCGGTCGTCTGTTGGATGATCTTGACCTCGTCGATCTCGGGCAGGCCCACGTTGACGTCCAGGATGTCGGCGCCCTGTTCCTGCTGGCTGATGCCCTGGCTCACGACGTAGTCCAGGTCGCCGTCGCGCAGGGCCTGTTGCAGGCGCTTTTTGCCGGTGGGATTGATGCGCTCGCCGATGACGGCGATTTTGTGGCCGTCACAGGGAAGGTCCACGACCGTCTGGGCGCTCGTGACCGACATGCTGGGCTTGCGGCGGCGCGGGCTGGGCGCGTGGTTGTCGATAAGCGTGCGCAAGGCCGCCATGTGCGCCGGCGTGGTTCCGCAGCAACCGCCCACGACGCTCACGCCGTCGGCGATCATGCCGGCGACGGCCTTGGCGTATTCGGGGGCCTGGATGTCAAAGACGGTGTTACCGTCGTCGTCCACGCGGGGCAGTCCCGCGTTAGCCTGCACCATAACGGGCTTGTCGGTAACGGTGAGCATACGTGCGGCGAGCCCTCGGAGCTCGGCCGGGCCCTGGCTGCAGTTGATACCCAAAACGTCAGCGCCGATGGCGTCGAGCGTGATGGCGGCAACCTCGGGACTCGTACCCAGGAAGGTGCGACCGTCTTCCTCAAAGGTCATGGTGGCAAAGACGGGCAGGTCGGAGTTCTCGCGGCAGGCGAGGACCGCCGCCTTGATCTCGGCCAGGTCGGTCATGGTCTCGATAATAAAGAGGTCCACGCCCGCGTCGACGCCGGCGCACACTTCCTCGGCAAAGAGGTCATAGGCCTCGTCAAAGCTCAGAGTACCCAAGGGGCGAAGCAGCGCACCGATGGGGCCGATGTCGCCAGCGACGTAGCGGGCACCGGCCGCGCGGGCGCAGGCGACGGCGGCGGCAAAGACATCTGCCACGGTGGCGGCACCGTCGAGCTTGTGGGCGTTGGCACCAAAGGTGTTGGCGGTGATCACGTCGCAGCCGGCCTCGACGTACTGACGCTGAATATCGGTAATGACCTGGGGCTCCTCAAAGTTGAGCAGCTCGGGCAGGGCGCCGGCCTTCATGCCGGCCGCCTGCAGCATGGTGCCCATGCCGCCGTCGAACAGCAGGTGCCCCGTGCCCTCGATGGCGGCGCGCAGGCGATCGTCCTTAATGCGAAGGTCGTCGATCGTGCGCGTCTTGTATGCAGTACCATTGCGGCGTGCGGCATCAACGGGCGCCGCCAGCGCGGCGCCGTCCAGATCATGGGTGATAAGCGGAGTAAACATCGATGAGCTCCTAATGGCTGGAATAGCAGGTGGTGTGGGCGGCGCGGAAGCGGCAGTGCTCGCGCATGCGGCAGATATTGCAGGTGGGGCGGCTCTGGGCGTCGTGGACCTCGCCGTCAAACAGACCAATCACTGCGGTCACGCTCTTAGTGGGCATGAGTAGGCTGGTGGGTGTGACGGTAAGCCCGATGAGCCGTGTGGCGTTGAGTGCAGCTACGATTGAGCGCTGAGCCGCAAGCGGGCAGTCGCCGTAGCCGGGACTAAAGCGCCAGTTACCGGCGAGTCCGTGTGCGGCGGCCGCAGCCTTGACCTGTTGGTCCATCTGCTCGACGGCGGCTTCTACATAGGCAGAGCATGCGGCGTCGAGCACGGCTCCCTCTAGGGGCTGCTGGGCTCCCGTGGTGCGCAGACGACGCTCGGCTTCCATGCCGAGGGTGCATGCCATGAGTGCGGCAAAGCGGGCGTCTTTGAGGTGGCGATAGATATCGCGGCCGCGCAGCTCAACGTTGGCGCCGACCAGGCGGATGCAAGGCTCGCCCTGCTCGTCGACGCCCGTGGCATCGACGGCAAACACGCGTCGCACGCCACGGGGCTCAATGTCCAGTTCCAAACGTTCAACGACAAGCTCAATACGCTGCGACAGCTCGGGCTCAATCTGCTGACCTCCGTAGCCCAGGTAGCGCAGCATCTCGGCACGGTCGACACGAGGGTGGTGGGCAGCATCGACACGGTAAAGCGCCGGCGACGCAAGGTCGGCCGGCACTTCAACAAAAGCTGTATCGATGTGCGGTTTTTCCATTACCCCAGGCGCTCCATAATGGTTGCGGCGATTGCAGGACGGTTCATAGTGTACAGGTGCAGACCGTCGGCACCGTGCTCCTTGAGGTCGCAAAGCTGATGGGCGGCATAATCTACACCGGCTGCCTGCAGGCTCTCGGGGTCGTTCTCGTACTTGGCGAGGATCTTGATGACGGGGGAGGGCAGCGACGCGCCGCACATAAAGACCATGCGGCTGATCTGCGACTTGCCCATAAACGGCATGATGCCCGCGGTAATGGGCACGGTGATGCCGGCCTTGTCGGCAAGCTCGCGAAAACGGTAGAAGCACTCGTTGTCAAAAAAGAGCTGCGTCACAAAGAAGCTCGCGCCGGCGTCCTGTTTTTGCTTGAGGTATTCGACCGAGAGGTTGAGATCCTCGCAGGCAATGTGGCCCTCGGGGTAGGCTGCGGCGCCCACGCAAAAGCCGGCATCGACGAGCTCCGGGATAAGGTCGCGGGCGTAGGCGTAGTTCGAGGCGGGCTTGTCATCCTCAGTCGCGCCAGCGGGCAGGTCGCCGCGCAGGGCTAGCACGTTTTCCACACCGGCCGAGCGATACTCGTCAATCTTGGCGGCGATGTCGGCGTGGGTGCGGCCCACGCAGGTGAGGTGCGCTACCGAGGGCGTATCGAATTCGCTCGTAATCATATGCGCGATGGGGGCGGTGGTGGCACCGTTGCCCGAGCCGCCGGCCGAGCAGGTGACCGAGACAAAGCTCGGCGAAAGCTCGCACAGATTGCCTGCCACTTCGCGAGCCGTATCGAGGGTCAGCTCGCCCTTGGGCGGGAACATCTCAAACGAAACGGGCGCGGTGCCCTGGGATGCTGCCTGCTTAAAAACCTCGTCGACGCGCATATCGTGCTCCTCTAGATACGTAATAGTGTGATGTGTTGTAAGGATTCTACTGCACCACTGTGCCACGGTGGAGTTTCACTCGCTATTTGGGGATACCAATCAAAGATGCCTTGCTATCGGCATTTCCTATAACAGAGCGGTCAATGTAGGATGGGGCTATATTGAATGGTATCTGATGCGAAATACCAGTTAATAGAGCCCATTCTACATTGACTACCCTTAAACCATGGGGAGAGGTCTGCAATTTATGCAGTTGATTGACTGTTGAGGGTGGCAACGCCGCCTCGATAGGGTAACCTCATTGATTGGTTTCGCGACGGCAACATAACGGTAATGTCGCGGAAACACGGCGAGTCTAAGCTATGACTCGTTCGTTAGTAATCAACACCGCTTCTCACGCGGTGCCGATACGAAGGGAGTTCCGTATGGCCGAACTTACTGACCGCTTCGGGACCATGGTGTTCTCTGAGGAAGTCATGAAGGATTACCTCCCCAAGGACATTTGGAAGCGCCTTGCTGCAACCCTCGAGGGCGGTGAGCCGCTCGACCTGGATGTGGCCAACGCCGTCGCCCATGCCATGAAGGTCTGGGCCATCTCCAAGGGCGCGACGCACTACGCGCACTGGTTCCAGCCGCTTTCGGGCATTACTTCCGAGAAGCACGATAGCTTCCTGGAGCCCAACCACGACGGCACCGCCATTACCAAGTTTACGGGCAAGAACCTCATCCAGGGCGAGCCGGACGCCTCCAGCTTCCCCAACGGCGGCCTGCGCGCTACCTTCGAGGCCCGTGGCTACACCGCTTGGGATCCCACCAGCCCCGCCTTTATCAAGGACGATGTCCTGTGCATCCCCACGGCTTTCTGCTCCTACACGGGCGAGGCCCTGGACAAGAAGACCCCGCTGCTGCGCTCCATGACCGCGCTCTCGCGTGAGTCCAAGCGCGTTTTGGCGCTGTTTGGCAAGACCCCCAAGAAGGTCGTTCCTTCCGTGGGCGACGAGCAGGAGTACTTCCTGATCAAGAAGGACGCCTATCGCAAGCGCAAGGACCTGGTCATCACCGGCCGCACCCTCTTTGGTGCTGCTCCCTGCAAGGGCCAGGAGCTCGAGGAGCACTACTTTGGCGCTATCCGCCCCACCGTCTCGGCCTATATGAAGGATCTGGACGATGAGCTGTGGGCGCTTGGCATTCCCGCCAAGACCAAGCACAACGAGGTTGCTCCCTGCCAGCATGAGCTTGCACCGGTCTATGGCGAGGTCAACGAGGCCATCGACCAGAATCTGGTCATGATGGAGAAGATGAAGCTCATCGCCTCCCGCCACGACTTGGTCTGCCTGCTGCACGAGAAGCCCTTCGAGGGCATCAACGGTTCGGGCAAGCACAACAACTGGTCGCTTGGCACCGAGTCCGAGAATCTGCTCGATCCGGGTGACACCCCGCTCGACAACCTGCAGTTCATCGTCTTCCTCACCGCGGTGATCGAGGCCGTCGATAACTATCAGGAGCTCCTGCGTGCCTCCGTTGCCTCGGCCGGCAACGATCATCGTCTGGGCGCCAACGAGGCTCCTCCGGCGATTATGTCCATCTTCCTGGGCGACCAGCTTACCGAGGTCGTCGAGAAGATCATCGATGGCAAGGCTTCCGTCCATGCTACGCGCGGCGTGCTCGACCTGGGCGCCGATACTCTGCCCAAGCTGATGCAGGACAACACCGACCGCAACCGCACCTCCCCGTTTGCCTTCACCGGCAACAAGTTCGAGTTCCGTGCCTGCGGCTCCGAGCAGAACGTCTCCGACTCCAACCTGGTGCTCGATGCCGCCGTGGCCAAGTCGCTCAAGTCCTTCGCCGACGCGCTTGAGGGTACGCCCGAGGATGACTTCCAGGACGCCGCGCTCGAGTACTGCAAGAAGGTCCTGACCGACCACCAGCGCATCCTGTTCTCCGGTGACGGCTACTCCGACGAGTGGCCCGTCGAGGCCGAGAAGCGCGGCCTTGCCAACAACAAGACCACGGCCGACGCCCTGCCCGCCTTTGTTTCCGATAAGGCCATTGCGCTCTTTGAGGAGACGGGTGTCCTGACCAAGGCCGAGGCTCAGTGCCGCTACGACTGCAAGCTCGAGAAGTACAACAAGCTCATGAACATCGAGGCCACCACGATGGTTCGCGAGGCGCGTCGTACCTATCGCCCGGTCATTACCGCCTATGCCACCAAGGTCGCTAAGGGCCTTGAGACTATTCGTGCCGCCGGTGCCGAGGCCGCCATGCAGTGCGAGCAGAACACGCTCAACAAGCTCTGCAACGGCATCACCACCATCAACGACTCCATCAAGGCGCTCGACGCCGTGCATCAGAAGGCCGAGGCCCTCGATGGCCAGGAGCAGGCCAACGTGTATGCACACGAGGTCGTTCCCGCTATGGATACGCTGCGCGCCGCCGTGGATGCCATGGAGGAGATCGTGGCCGCCGACTACTGGCCGGTCCCGACCTACGACGACATCCTGTTCTACGTGTAGAACTTAACTGACATATCGTCACGGTATTGAGCCGGGGTCCGCATCGTGCGGGCCCCGGCTTTTTGTTTGCGAAGGACGCTTTGGGGTCCGTTTTGCAACTGATTCGCCCATGCAATAAGGGGTCGTGGGCAAAAAACGCCAAATATGAGTACTGTCACAAGTCCTATAGCATTATCTTTTTGCAAAATATGCAGTGTTACGCAACATATGTCCAAGTACTTAGTTGATAAACGCCTGCAATTCTTCTGCCGTAGGACGCCTGGCGTCTAAATCGCCTTCTGATGGCATGAAATCGATGTTACTAAATTGGTAACAGTACTCATATTTGCTATTTTTTGTCCACGGGCCCTGGATGGCAGTGTGATTTTATGCCCTCGGGGTTCGAATCCCGGCGTTGGGGAAGAAAAAAGCCCGTCACCGCGGGGGTAACGGGCTTCTCAGATTCTGTGGTGCACCGTTTGCGCATCTCCTCGAACCGAGGTGTGCGCAATCGGCACGATTATCTTCGTTAGGATACCACGAGCGGCCTAGGAAACAACCAGGCGCATGCCGGGATAGATCAGATTCGGGTTTGAGATGCCGTTCTTGGCGGCGAGATCCTGATAGGTCGTGCCGTACTTTGAGGCGATTCCGGAAAGGGTGTCGCCGCTTTGCACCACGTACACCTGCTCGGTTTCGGCCTGCCCGTTGATGACCGCCATAACCTCGTCGTAGCGCGGCCCCAAAACAGCCTTGCGGCGGCTGCCGTTGCCGTAATCGCCCGCCCAGGTCTCAGCGGCCAGATCCTCGGCGGATGCCGTGAGAATGTGGTTCACGAGCGACTGCACCTCCTGGTAGCGGTCGCCCAGCGCGTGCTTGCGGTCGTCGCCGTCTCCGAGCTCGCCAGCGAGCACCTTCGCCGCGAGGTCTGCTGCAGGCGTCTCGTCGATGCCGTGGATAAGCGAGTCGGGATCGCCGTTGGAGCCGCCCACCATGGCCTCCCACTCCGCGCGGGAGATATAGCACTTGTTGATGTCGAGGTTGCCCGCCCAGCCGTCCAAGCGCCCGCAAGAGGAGTACTGGCGGATGGCGCAATCGTAAGCGCCCTCGTGCCACGGCGCGTCCTGGTAGCCAGTGGGATTCATGTCGGCGTACTGTGCCACCCACGTCTTGGCGTCGGTGAGGCCCCACGGGAACACGCTCTTGGATGCGTAGATACCGATGCGATCCACGCTCACGCCAAGAAGCTCGGCCAAACGCTCTGCCATGGCCTTGAGGTAGGACGTGTCGCCCCATGCCTTGTTGCCCCGCTCCTCCCAGTCGATGAAGAACGCGGCCTTGCCGACGTAGCCCTTGCAGCGCTCATAGAAGTACTCGGCCTCCGCCTCGGCATCACCTCCGTTGACGTAGTGGTACACGCCGACGAGCTTGCCAAGACCGATCGCCTGCTGGATTTGGCGGTCGCAGTCGGGCGACACGTAGCGCGTGCCCTCGGTAGCCTTGCAGATAACGAAGTCGAACGGGACAGCCGCGAGGTTGATGCCGTTCTGCCAATTGCTGATGTCTATTCCGTTCATTCTATTCAGCGCTCCCTATCGCTATGAAATAAGCCCAATCAACTTGTTCGTACTGCTCGCGGCTCAGCCGCACCACGCCCTCGTAGGGGTCGTGGAAGGTCGCCGCCTCGCCGTCCCATCCGCAAAGCAGGACCTGTCTCTTATACACATCTCCGAGCCCACGAGACGTAGAGGAATCTC
>CABSYH010000026.1:0-13014 GCA_902481965.1 uncultured Collinsella sp. | reverse complement strand
TACGAGATTCCTCTACGTCTCGTGGGCTCGGAGATGTGTATAAGAGACAGTGGGAATAATGGCCAGCGTCCTGGTGAGCTTGACCACTGTGGCGCTCTCGAGCACATTGGCGCCGGGGTGCATGCTGTCCCAGGCGCTCGCCGCAGCCGTTACGGACGAGGTGTCGTTGATGGCGGTACCGGCAAACAGGCCAAAGCCCTCGTTGGTCAGCCCGAGCATGCCGCCGAGCGTCGGAAACACGAGCGCCGCGATAACGTTAAACAGGAAGATGACCGAAATAGCCTGGGCAATCTCGCGATCGTCGGCATCGATGACGGGTGCGGTCGCAGCGATGGCAGAACCGCCGCAAATCGACGAACCCACACCCACAAGCGTCGCGATCTTGCCCGGCACGTTCATAACGCGGCAGAGCACAAAGGCGATGACAAGCGAGGTCGAGATTGTCGCCACGATAATCGGCAGCGACTGGGCGCCCTTGGACAGAATCTGGGAGAGGTTCATGCCAAAGCCAAGCAGGATAACCGCGTACTGCAAGACTTTTTTGGACGTATAGGTGACGCCGGCGGCGAGCTGTTCGCGACGATTCTTGGGAAAGACGAGCGCCAGGACCATGCCAAAGAGGATGGCGAATACCGGACCGCCGACCACCTCAACCTGTTTGCCGAGCAACGTCGCGGGAATGGCGATGATCAGGCAGAACAAGACGCCTTTCCAGCGCTCGCGTACGATATTTGCCAGTTGCATATGGGATTCCTTCTTTCTATTTCACGTTTGCGACGGCTTATGATACGGCAACATTGAGCACAGCCTTGCGCAAACACAGACTAAGATGCCGCGATAGTTCTCAGGCAACAGCCGAATTACCCACCGCGGAGAGCTGATTCGCGGCATAATTAACAACTGACATATGAGTTTGATAGAACAGTTGCGAGGCGCTATGGAAGAATCGATGCACGTCGGCGAGCAGGAAACGAGCCTACAGGACCAGTCCTACCACACCATTCGACGCAAAATCGTCTACCTGGACTACAAGCCGGGCGAAAAGCTGGGCGTCAAGCAGCTTTGCGATGACCTGGACATGGGTCGCACGCCCGTGCGCGAGGCTTTGGTTCGCTTGGCGCAGGAAGGCCTGGTGCGCACCGTGCCCCAGAGCGGCACCTACGTCTCGCCCATCAACCTCACCCTTGCCGAGAGTGCCTGTTACATCCGCGAGCATCTGGAAAAGCAGGTGATTGTGGAGTGCTGTGCGCGCGCCACGTCGGCCGGCATCGAGCAGCTCGACCGCGCCATCGTGCTGCAGGAAAAGGCCATGGCCGAGGAGGATCGCATCGGCTTCTTTTTGAGCGACAACCTCATGCATCACATGATTTTTAGCATCGCATGTCGCAGCACCGTGTGGTCGTGGCTCGAAGAGACCAATGCCGACCTGGAGCGCTTCCGCTGGCTGCGCGCCGCCACGCAGGTTCTCGACAATCAGGACATCGTGAACGAGCACAAGCAGATTCGCCGCGCTATCGCCGGTCGCGACCCCATCGAAGCGAGCTTTTTGGTCAGCAAGCACCTGCACATGATGTTCCGCAATCAAACCGAGGTTCTGGACCAGTTCCCCGAGTACTTCGAGACCAGCAAGCTCCGCTAACCTGCCAAAAAGGGACAGGTTTATTTTGGCAGGTTTTATCCGAGCAAATGCAACAAGGCCCGGCTCCGTCTTGATGCGGAGCCGGGCCTTAGTCGCTAGAACGGCGGAACCAACTACTCGACCGTGACGCTTTTCGCCAGGTTTCGGGGTTGGTCGACGTCGCAGCCGCGCAGGATGGCGACCTCGCGGGCGAGCAGCTGCAGCGGGACGCTCGCCGTGATGGGGCTGAACACGTCGCGGACTGCTGGCACGCGGATAATGCAGTCGGCGATCTTGTTGATCTCCTCGTCGCCCTCGGTGGCAACGACGATGACCTTGGCGCCGCGCGCCTTGCACTCCATGAGGTTCGACACGGTCTTGTCGTAGGTGGCACTCTTGGTGGCCACGGCGATGACAGGGAAGCCCGGGTCGATCAGCGCGATGGGGCCGTGCTTCATCTCACCGGCGGCGTAGGCCTCGGCGTGCAGGTAGCTGACCTCTTTGAGCTTGAGCGCGCCCTCGTAGGAAATAGCGGCACCCATGCCACGGCCCACGAACAGCGCCGACTGCGCGTCCTTGCACAGCAGGGCGGCCTCATGAACGGCCTCGGTCTGGGTATCCAAAATCCACTGGATCTGCTCGGCCGTATCGGAAAGCTCGCGGAACAGCATGCGCGCCTGCTTGGTGGTCAAGCGGTACTTGACCTGCGCCAGCAGCAGGGCCAAAAGCGTAAGGCTCACAACCTGGCCGATAAAGCTCTTGGTCGAGGCGACCGCGATCTCCTTGTTGGCCTTGGTGTAGATGACGCCGTCGCTCTCACGCGCCACGGGGCTGCCCACCACGTTGGTGATGCCGAAGACCTTGGCACCCTTGATGCGCGCGTCGCGAATGGCGGCAAGGGTATCGGCCGTCTCGCCCGACTGGGACACGGCAACGACGAGCGTCGTCGGCGTGATGATGGGATTGCGATAACGGAACTCGCTGGCCGCCTCAACCTCGGTGGGAATGCGAGCCCAGCCCTCGATGAGATTCTTAGCAATGAGGCCAGCATGATAGCTGGTGCCGCAAGCGATCACGTAGACGCGGTCGATGTCGTTGAGCTCCTCGAGCGAAAGGCCCAGCTCGTCGATGTCGAGCTCGCCGGCCGGCGTCATACGACCGACCAGCGTGTCGCGCACGACGCGCGGCTGCTCGTGAATTTCCTTGAGCATAAAGTCGGGATAACCGCCCTTTTCTGCCATGTCCAGGTCCCAGTCGATGTGGGTGACCTTGGGCTCAATCACGTTGCCGGCCTCGTCGGTATACTCGACGCCTGCGGGCGTGAGCTTGGCAAACTGACCGTCCTCGAGCACCACGACGTCGCGGGTTGCGTCGATGAGCGCGATGACGTCGGAGGCGACATAGGCGCCGGTCTCGCCCGCGCCGACCACGATCGGGGAATCCTTGCGGGCCACGGCGATCACGCCGGGCTCGTCAGCGCACACGGCGGCCAGACCATAGGCACCGACCACGTGGGTGCAAGCCTCGCGCACGGAGGCCATCAGGTCGTGCGTCTCGGCATAAGCCTCTTCGATCAGATGCGCGAAGACCTCGGTATCGGTCTCGCTCTTAAAGTGATGGCCGCGGCCCTCCAGCTCTTCGCGCAGCTCGGCGAAGTTCTCGATGATGCCGTTGTGGACGATGGCGATACGACCGTCGCAGCTGGTGTGGGGGTGAGCGTTAACGACGGAGGGCTTGCCGTGAGTGGCCCAACGGGTGTGGCCGATACCGCAGGTAGCGTCGCTGTCGATGTTGGAAAGCTCGCTCTCCAGGCCCGCGACCTTGCCCACGCGGCAGATGACGTCGAGGTGCGCCGCGGCGCCCTCGCCTACCTCGAGCGCGACGCCCGAGGAGTCATAGCCGCGATACTCCATACGCTTGAGGCCCGTGACCAGGATGTTCTTTGCAATATCAGAGCCGGTGTAGCCGACAATTCCGCACATAGGATAAATCCCTTCGTTCGCGTGACTGCAAGACGTCCACGCACAGGGGGCGCTGAGACGTATAACGTTCGAGTATTGTACTCACGCAAGCGCAAGCTGATATACCAGAAGTGGTATCTCAACTTAGATACCACCCGATGCACACATGCCCAGCCGGTCCAAACCACCGCAAAGGTGCCTGTCCCCTTCGTAGTGGTCGCGCTGGCAACGGCGTTTCCCCAGATAAAACCTGCCAAAATAAACCTGTCCCTTTTTGGAAGGTTTGGGATGCTACAATCTGGCTTGTACTTGAAACGCATCAAAGGGGCCGCTATGGCAAAGGTAAAAATCAGCGACGTCGCGCGCGAGGCCGGGGTTTCGTTGGGCACGGTTTCCAACGCGCTCAACCATCCCGAAAAGTTGCGCCCCGAGACCCTCAAGCTCATCAACGAGACCATCAATCGCCTTGGCTACCTGCCCAACCAAAGCGCTCGTCAGCTCGCGGGCGGCGCCACCAAGTCCTTTGGCCTGGTGCTCCCCCGTCTCGATCACGGCTTTTCGCTCCAAATCGCCAGCGGCGCCCACAACGAGGCTCGCAAGCACGGCTATGACTTGCTCATCGCCAACGCCGATAACGACGATATTCTCCAGGACCATTACCTGCGCTACTTTATGGGCACCCAGATGTCCGGCGTCATGGTTCAGCCCATGGCATCCCCCGACTGGCACCCCGCCATGACCAAGATGCCCGTGCCGATCGTCCATCTGGACATCCATTGCTCCGAGCCCGGCTACTACGTAGCGGCCGACAACGAGGCCCAGGGTCGCATCATTGCCGAACTCGCCATCGCCCGCGGCGCGCACCATATTGTCGTCGTCGGCCGAGCAGCATTTATGCAACTCACCCTGCGCGTCCTTGGCATTCATAAGGCGCTCGCCCTACATCCCGACATCAAGATCGAAGTCATTGACGCCGGCGAGTGGAACACGGCGGCCGACGGCTATGGTATCGGCAACCAAATCGCCGAGCGTCCCGCCGACGAACGCCCCGATTTTGTCGTCGGTCTAACCGACGTGCTGGCCTCGGGTGTCGTTTCGGCACTGGTCGACAAGGGCATCTCTGTCCCCGGGCAGGTACGCGTAGCAGGCTGCGATGGCAACCCACTCGCTTGGAGCGGATCGGTCCCGCTCACTACGGTAGCGCCCCCGGGCTACGAGATTGGCCGCAAGGGCGTTCAATTGCTCATGGAGCAAATCGAGAACAAGGCCCCGGCGAAGACCAAGCACGTCCACATCGGCTCTGCCGCGCGCACCGTCACCGCAGTCACCGCCGCCGAGGATATCAACCGCCAAGAACTCGTGCGGCCGTTCCTGCTGGAACGCGCCAGCACCCAGGCAAGCAGCCAGACCGACGCCACGGCCATCAACCTAGGCGCGTATCTGTAGCACGCCCGCAAGTATGCTGTGTCGCCGCTTAAGCAAAAGGGGCCCGACCATTGCCGGGCCCCTTTTGCTTAAGCTCAAACGTGGGCAATTGCTCGTTTCAACACCGCAATTGTCTAGCGCACGGCCTTGACTGCCGCCGCCAGGTCGAACAACGTATCGAGAACGGCCTCGCAGCCATCCACCACGTCCTGCGGCAGCGGCACGATGTCGGGGACGGCAAAGACATGACAGCCGGCCGTGATGCCCGAGACGCAGCCGTTGCGCGAATCCTCGACCACGGCACATTCCTCGGGAGCAAAGCCCGCGCGCTCGCAGGCGAGCAGATACATCTCGGGGTCGGGCTTGCCGTGCACGACGTCCTCGCCGCAGGTCACGGTCTCAAACTTGTCAAAGAGACCGAATGCTTTAAGGTTGCGCTCGGCGGTAACATGGCGCGATGACGTTGCAAGGCCTACGTGATAGCCCGCAGCCAACAGCTCGTCTATGCACTCGGCAGCGCCGGCCTTAAGCTCCAGATCGGTCTTGACCATCTCGTCGCGAATCTCCTTGTGGCGACGATAGATCGCCTCGGCGGTCTCGTGGCTGCCGTAATGCTTATCGAGGATGTCCATGACATCGGGTAGCGTGCGACCGATAAACTGATGGATCAGCGCATCATCAATCGCGAGCCCCAGCTCAGCGGCGCCTGCCTTCCAGGCCCTAATCCCCAAACGCTCGGTATCGACCAGCGTTCCATCCATGTCAAAAATAACAGCCTTGATCATATCGGTCCCCCTCGCCGGATTGCATTACTGCCACTCTACCGCACTTTACAAGCTTGTATATAACGTATATAGCATATTGCACTTTCGTTACATAGCTGGAAGTCTTATGACAAGCAGCTCGGTGGGATTATAGTTTCATCCGAGCTTTAATAACTGTAAGGAACTTTCATGCTTTCAGACACCGCCGCACCCGCAGAGGAGCTTCAGGACAAACTCGCAGCACTCGAGCAGCTGCTTTTGGCATACGGACGCGTCGCCATCGGCTTTTCCGGTGGTGTCGACAGCAGCTTTTTGGCCGCGGTCTGCGCCCGCATCATGCCTACCAATACCCTCCTCGTCCATCTCACCACGCCGCTCATCGGCACGCCCGAACAGACCTCGTTTGAGCGATCCGTTGATGGACAGGCCAATGAGGGACCGCATTTTAAGCTCCCCGTGCTCAATCTTTCGGTCGATCAGCTGCAGCTCCCCCAAGTAGCCTGTAACGACGCTAATCGCTGCTACCACTGCAAGCACGCCGGCTTTACCGCCATCGTCAACCACGCCAAGTCGCTCGGCTTTCCCACCGTCATCGATGGCAGCAATGCAAGCGATCGCGGTGACTACCGCCCTGGCATGCGCGCGGCAGAAGAGCTCGGCGTACGCTCCCCTCTCATGGAGGTCGGCTTTACCAAGGACGAAGAGCGCGAGCTGCTGCACGCATGGGGCTATCCCGTTTGGAACCTGCCGGCGGGAGCATGTCTTGCCACGCGCGTCCCCACGGGCGAGGAGCTTACGCGCGAGAAGGTCGATTTGATCCGCACCTGCGAGGACTACCTGCACGATCTTGACCTGGCACAGGTACGCGCGCGCTTGGTCGGCGGCTGCATGCATATCGAGGCCGCACCCGCAGATGTCGCCAAGATTGCCGCGCTCGGCGGCACCGCCGTCGATGCCGAGGGCAAGACCCCGCTGCCCGCCGCCATCGAGTCCGCGCTGCGCGAGCTGGGCTGCGACCATATCTCCCCCGAGGTCACCCCCTACATCCACGGTGCCATGAATCAGTAACCTGCCAATAAGGGACAGGTTTATTTTGGCGGGTTTTATCTGGGGAAACGCAAAATAGCCCCACATACACAACCACCGCAGCTCCATATGAGGCAAATGAATCAGTAGCGTCTATCCCAAATCTTGAGTATTTGTTCGACAGAACGGCCCCTGCCGGCTCCTGCTAGACTGGTAGATTCCCAACCGTCCATCCAGGAGCCGCAATGTCGCGCAAGTCCGCCTACAAGCAAGTACTTTCCATCGGCACCGCCGTGGTGCTGGGGTTTGCGCTGTTCACAGGGTCGCTCGACGGGGCGCCCAAGCTGTTGTCGCCGCAAAGCGATGAGCAGGCAGCGGCTCTGGCCGAGAAGCAAGACGAGAGTCCCAGCCGCACCGACGACGAGGCGGACCTGGTTGCCCGACTCGAATCGGGAACAGCGAGCTCCTCGGACTCTCAAAATAGCCAAGACTCCGGCGATGGCTCCAATTCCGCCGCAACCGACACCGGCGACGGTGCTTCCACAGACAGCGCCGCCACCCCCATCGACGAGGTCGAAAACCCCGATCTCCACCGCGCCCGCGGCGTATATCTCAGCAGCATTCCCGACTACGCCGGCAACCCCTACGTTGCCCTGCGCGCCGACAGCACGCACCCGCTCGGCACGCCGTCATTCACCCTCGATGAATACGAGCGCGCTACAGAAGAAGGTTGCTTTAAGAAGTTCTCCAAGCTCGACAGCTTGGGCCGCACCCGCAAAGCGCTCGCCTGCGTGGGCCCCGAATCACTCGGACAGGGAAAGCGCGGCGACATCTCGCGCATCCATCCTGCCGGTTGGCACCAACAGCGCTACGACTTTATTCCAGGCCAGAGCCTCTACAACCGCTGCCACCTTATCGCCTGGTCACTCTGCGGCGAGAACGCCAATCGCAAGAATCTCCTCACCGGCACGCGTTATCTCAACGAGACGGGCATGCTGCCGTTTGAAGAGCAGATTCTCGGCTACATCCGCGATACGGGTAACCATGTGCTCTACCGTGTCACGCCCATGTATAACGAAGAGGAACTTGTCTGCCGTGGCGTGCGCCTTGAGGCGCAATCGGTCGAGGACCACGGCAAGACCCTCTGCTTCCACGTATACTGCTACAACCTGCAGCCGCATGTGCAGATCGACTACGCCACCGGCCGCAATCAGACCTCGGGAGACTAGGGCCGACCAAGCTGCCCCAAAACCTACCATGATCCGTTTTCCTCCGTCCTCAAGGGATCAAATAAGGCCGCCCCGGTTACCCAGGGCGGCCTTTTCGTCAGCACCTATATTGCAGGCAAAATCACACGCTACTTGGCGCGGCCCTCCTCATAGCGCTCGACCAGCTTGGCCTGAACGTCATAAGGCACCTGTTCGTAGCCCGCGGGCTTCATGGTAAAGTCGCCCGTACCGCGCGTGATAGAGCGCAGGCGCGTCGAGTAATCCGTCAACTCGGCGAGAGGTGCCTGAGCGACGACCACGGTGTCGCCGCGCTCATCGGTCTCCATGCCCGTCACGCGACCGCGCGATGCCGAGATGTCGCCCATCACAGCGCCGGCGTAGCTTTCGGGAATAGTCACCGTGATTTCCTCGATGGGCTCCAGCACCACCGGGTCGGCATCGGCGCACGCCTTGCGCAGGCCGATGCGAGCCGCCGCGCGGAACGCCATCTCGTTGGAGTCGACGCTGTGATACGAGCCGTCGTACACAGCCACGCGAATGCCCGTGAGCGGGTAGCCGGCAATGATGCCGTCCTTCATGGTCTCCTGGACACCCTTGTCCACGGCGGGGATGAGCGAGCGCGGGATGCGGCCACCCACGACCTCGTCTACAAACTCATAGCCATCGCTCGTGCCGTCGGGCCCAATGAGCGGCTCAACGCGCAGCCAGCAGTCGCCATACTGACCGGCACCGCCAGTCTGTTTCTTGTGGCGGCCCTGCGCGCTTGCCGTACGGCGAATGGTCTCGCGATACGGAATGCGGATCGGCACGCTCTTGGCCACGACCTTGGTACGGTCCTCCAAACGGTTGAGCAGCACCGAAACCTGCGCCTCACCCACGGCGGAGATAATGGTCTGGCCGGTCTCCTCGTCACGGTCGATGCTCATAGTCGGATCGGCCTTACAGGCCTTCTCGATAAACGTGTAGAGCTTCTCTTCGTCCCCGCGATTCTCGGCCTCGATGGCAATGCGGTACTGCGAGTTGGGGAACTTAAACGCCGCAGCCTCGACCTTGCCGGTAATCGAGAGCGTATCGCCCGTCTCGGCCGCCAGCTTGGGTGCCACGATAATGTCGCCGGCATAGGCGTGACCGACCTCGGTCATGTCGCGGCCGCACATCACATACAGGTGAGCCAGACGGTCGCCCTTGCGCGTGCGCGCGTTGACCAGCTCAAGGCCCGGCTCAAGCGTACCCGTCAGCACCTTGATAAAGCTGATGCGGCCCTGCTGCGGATCGGCCAGGGTCTTAAACACAAACGCCACCGGACGGTCATCGTCACTCGAGATCTTAAGCGAATCGCCGTCGATAAGCGGCATCTCGCCGTAGTCGGTCGGCGCCGGGAAGTACGTCGCGATGTCGTCCATCAGCGAGTTGACGCCCTGCTCCTTAATGCAATCGCCCGCAAAGACCGGCACAAAGATGCGCTCAGCGATCGCCTTCGACAGCAGGCCTTCAAGCTCCTCCTGCGTCAGCGTCTCCTCGCCTTCCAGGTATTTCATCATAAGCTCGTCGTCAGCCTCGGCCACCAGCTCGCACAGATGGTCATGGGCTTCCTCGGCCTGGGCACGATACTCCTCGGGAATCTCCGACTCAACGGCTTCGGTGCCGTTGCAATGGCGCGCCTTCATGCGCACCAGGTCGATGATGCCGTCAAAGTCCTCGCCCTCGCCCCAGGGAAGGGTCACGGCGCCCAGGCGCGTGCCAAAGCGCTCTTGCAGCAGGTCCATCGTGGTCGCAAAGCTGGCCTCGGAGCGCGACAGGCGGTTTACGAACACCGCACGCGCCAGGCGCAGGTCCTCGGCGGCATACCAGAGCTTAACCGTCGTAGGCTGCGGGCCGGCCTCGGCGTCGACCACAAACAGAGCCGTCTCGCAGACGCTCATCGCGGCAAAGGCGTCGCCGATAAAATCGGGGTAGCACGGGGCATCGAGCACATTGATGCGCGCGCCCTTCCAGTCGATCGGCGCGATGGTCGTCGAGATGGAGAATGAACGCTTGACCTCTTCAGGGTCATAGTCGAGCGTGGGCTTGGTACCGTCGTGGCCGCCCAGGCGGGCGGTCTTGCCGGAAAGGTGGAGCATGGCCTCGGCGAGTGAAGTCTTGCCCACCCCGCCTTGGCCTACGAGCACCACGTTCCTTACATTGACGGTCTTGGGAGCACCCATGATGACCTCCTTGCAGGGCCGCGCGCAATGCGCGACGCCAACGGGGAGAGTTCGCGGTCGGTGCCATCCCGGGAGCAGCATGGTCGGCAACCGAGCCGACTCACCCTCCAAATGTCCTATGCCACCACCCTACCCTCACGGGCGGCCGTCCATGCATACCTTTCGGCGCACGTATGAATACAGGCGGCGAGAGGAAGAGACAAGCTTGTGAGGCGATTATTGAACCCCGTCGATGCAAACAAAAAGCCGCCACAGACCGTAAGACCTGCGACGGCTTCGCCTCAATTAATAGTTGAGTAAATACCTGAGCCTACCCCTCGATACGGCTCAAGAACTCACGCGTGCGCTGCTCGTGCGGATGGCCGATAACCTGATCGGCAGGCCCCTCCTCGACAATGCGGCCGCCATCCATAAAGACCACGCGGTCGGCAACATCGCGCGCAAACTGCATTGCGTGAGTCACAATCACCATCGTCATATTCTGCGCGGCAAGGTCTTTAATGACACGCAGCACCTCGGCCGTCAGCTCGGGATCGAGTGCCGAGGTCGGCTCGTCAAAGAACAGAATCTCCGGGTCGAGCGCTAGGGCGCGGGCAATACTCACGCGCTGCTGCTGACCGCCCGAAAGCTCACAAGGAACCTTGTTCTCGTTGCCCACAAGCCCCATCTGAGCAATCAATTCATGCGCACGAGCTTCCGCCTGCTCGCGCGGGCGCTTAAGCACGCGGATCGGCGCGTCGATGATGTTTTTCATCACGGTATAGTGCGGGAACAGGTTGTAATTTTGGAACACCAGACCGAATCGCGAGCGCGCCTGCTTGGGCACATCGCCCTTCACATAGACCACGCCCGAACCCGCATCCGTCGCAACGGCAAGGTCACCAAACGAGAGCGAGCCTCCGTCGAGTGTCTCGAGCAGCGTGGCACACCGCAGCAGCGTGGACTTGCCGCCACCCGAAGGCCCGATAATCGCCACGACCTCGCCACGCTTCACCTCAAGCGAGATATCCTTGAGCACCTCATTGCCGCCAAACGCCTTACGTGCGTTTTCGATTTTCATCACTGAGTTAGTCATGATAATAGTCCAGCTTCTTTTCGGCGGCGCCCAGCAGCATCTCGACCACAAAGTTAAAGACCCAGTAAATCAGCGCCGCGATCGCAAACGGCACCATGCTCACCTGCGAGGCGACCAGCGCCTTGGCCGTCGAGAACATCTCACCCACGCCAATGGCAAACGCCAGCGACGTGTCCTTGACCAGCGTGATAATCTCGTTGCCCATCGCCGGCAGAATACGCTTGGCGACCTGCGGCATCACGATATACAGAAACGTCTGCACGCGCGAATAGCCCAGCACCTCGGCAGCCTCGTATTGACCGCGCGGAATGGACTGCAAGCCCGAGCGATAGATCTCGGCAAAGTAACCGGCGTAGTTGATGATGAACGCCACGACGCACGCCGTCCACTTGGAATCGGGCGTGAGCGAAATGCCAAACACGTAGTACGGGGCAAAGTAGATGGCAAACATCTGCAGCATGAGCGGCGTACCGCGCATGACCGAAATGTAGATGCGCGCAATCCAGCGAAGCGGCGCGATTTTGCTCATGCGCATAAACGCCACGGGAATTCCCAGCGGAATCGACCCCAACAGCGTCAGCACAAACAACTGCAAACTGACCAAGAAACCCTGGCTAAGCATCTGCATCATGACCTGAATAGACATTACTTGAGCACCCAATTATCGAAAGATAGACCATAGCTTGAATACTTGTCGCAGAGATCCTTAACCGTACCGTCATCGTAGAGTGCCTTGAGCGACTCGGTCACGGCGTCGGCCGACTTGGTGTCGCCCTTCTTAAAGCCGACGGCGTAGTGCTCGCTGGACAGCGGCTCATCAAGCTGCGTATAAGCATCGGGCTTGGCGGCAAGCTGATACTGGGCAATCGAAAGGTCGCAAGCCACGGCATCGACCGCGCCGCTCTCGAGCTGCATAAAGGCCGTGTTGTACTCGCCGATCGTGTCGAGCGTGGCAAACGTCGCCGCCAGATCCTTCTGGTCACCCTCGAGCACATCCTGCGCAGCGGAATCGGTCTGGGTAATCACGGTCTTGCCGGCAAGATCGTCCCAGCTCTTGATGTCTGCATCCTTCTTTACCACCAGCACCTGCTCGTTGAGCATGTACGGCTCGGAGAACGTGTAGTCGTCCTCGCGACCCTCCATGGTAAAGCCGTTCCAGATGCAGTTGATGGCACCCGAGTTGAGCAGCGTATCCTTGGCATCCCAGTCGATGGCCTCGTATTTGACCTCCCAGCCCTGCTTGTCGGCAACAGCCTTGGCCAGATCGAGATCAAAGCCGGTGTACTCGCCGTCGTCGCCCACAAAGCCGTACGGAGGATAGGACTTATCAAAGCCCACCACGAGCTTCTTGGACTCCGCAGCGCCCTTCACGTCCTTGGCCGCGGCAGAGCCAGCAGCGGAGCCCTTGCCGGCGCCACCGCCGCAGCCGACAAGACCAAGGCCAAGCACCGTGGCGAGCGAACCGGCTAGACCAACAAACTGACGACGAGACATATCGGTATTCATGGTATTCCCCCTTGGTGGCACTTTAGTTAGGTAAAGTGAGTCATGTAACGTTCAGAATCATACACTTTACCTTGATAGAGTACAAGGGAGAGGTTGCCCGGCGTGGGCGGGGAGCGGCGCGTAATTAAGTTTCCTGCTCTACAGTCCTGCGCAAGACGGAAAGCACGCATGGAGCACTAGGTTGGAGCACCCGGCTGAGTGGCGCC
>CABSYH010000025.1:0-13071 GCA_902481965.1 uncultured Collinsella sp. | reverse complement strand
GAGATTCCTCTACGTCTCGTGGGCTCGGAGATGTGTATAAGAGACAGCCTCTACTATGTCCGCTTACACCAAGATATTCGAATCCTGTGCCGCATCGTTCGCGAGCTCGAGGGCATCGATCTTTCCCGTGTGTTTGTGAACGGCGCGTCGCAGGGCGGCGGTTTGGGCATTGCGACCTGTGCGCTTAACAGCGAGCTTATCAATCGCGCCGCCATCCTCTATCCCTTCCTGTCAGATTTCCGCCTGGTCTGGGATTTGGATGCCGACGACATTGCCTACGAGGGCCTGCGCTATTGGTCTCGCTGGTTTGACGAGGACTCGACTCGTATTGACGAAGCCTATGCCAAGCTGGCGTACTTCGATTCCAAGAACTTTGCCCCTATGGTCAAATGCCCCGTGCTGTTTGGCACCGGCACAGCCGATATCGTCTGTCCGCCAGCGACGCAGTTTGCGGTCTATAACAACCTGACCTGCGAAAAGCGTCATGAGTTCTTTGAAGGCTTTGGCCACGAGGAGATTCAGGATTTTGACGATCTGATCATTCCGTTTTTCTGCAAGGGAGGGGAGGCTCATGTCTAAGTGCGAGAGCAATGTTGACGAGCTGATTGTCCCCCGGCTCGTGGGAATTCCTGGAACGGTTTCGTCAAGGCTCGCAGAATATCGGGACTGGCGCGGTGATGTCCAAGCAGATGTTTCTGATTTAGAGACATGCGCTTCGAATCTTGAGATTCAAGGCCTGGCCATTACGGCGATTGACTTTGTTAACCCCTGTGCCCGTTACTCGGAGGTCTCCTTTGAGCTCGGTGACGATGCGATTCACGCTCGTTTGATTGAGCCTGTCGGTCGTGCCCGAGTATCTGAGCGCGTGCCGCTGTGCCTGATGTTCCACGACATCGATCGGCCTGTGCGCGGCTGGCATCACATGACGAGATTTGCCGCCATGGGTTATGCCGTCCTCGCGCTGGATGACGATGTTGCTGGTGCGGACGATCTGCAGCGGGGGATTTCTTCGCCCGCTTTTGTCGAGCGCGTCCGTTGGGGTTGCGCGCTGGCGAAGGTGGCGCGCAATCTTGATGGCATGGACCCCGACCGCATCTTTGCATGGGGCGAGGGTCTTGGCGGCGGAGTCGCGCTGGCGGTTTCTGCTCTGGACGAGCGGGGCCTCGCCTGCACGGCGGTTGCCAATCCGCTTCCTGGCGGCCTCGAGGCGCTGTCGTCTCGGGTGCGCGGATCGGTGCTCATGGGCACATCGCTTATGGATACCGTGAGCGATCCCAAGGATCAGTTTGCCGTATTCAACGGTCTTGAGTGTGACCGGAGGCATATCATCTATGCAAAATACGCTCACGAGCGCATCAATGCGTTCGAAAACGAAGTCGTCGACTTCTTTAACCAAACGTTCTACCCGTGTTCTTTGGCCTAGATGGCCTGGACACTGCCAACAAGAGTGGGCGGCATAGGGCTGCCCGCCAGACAACTAAGGAGATTCTTGTGGCAACTCAGAAATTCACCGGCGTTATTCCTCCCGTCGTTGTTCCCGATACCGAAGATCACCAGCTCGATGTTGTCTCCTTTGAGCGCAGCATCAACCGCATGATCGACGCCGGCGTCGATGGACTGTTCTTCCTGGGATCCTCGGGCGAGGTCGTCTTCTCCACCGACGAGCGCCGTCGCCAGATTATCGCCGAGGCCGTCCGTATCGTCGACCACCGCGTGCCTGTTCTGGTCGGCATCATCGATACCGAGACCGAGCGCATGATCGAGCACGGTAAGGTCGCTCAGGAGCTGGGCGCCGATGCGCTTGTCGCCACCTGCCCGTTCTATGCCCTGCAGGGCATGACCGAGGTCGAGGAGCATTTCCGCATCCTGCACGAGGAACTCGACCTGCCCATCTTTGCCTATGACATTCCCGTCTGCGTTCACACCAAACTCCCCTGGAAGCTCCTTGCCAAGCTCGGCGCCGAGGGCGTCCTTGCTGGCGTCAAGGATTCCTCCGGTGATGACATCTCGTTCCGCTACCTCGTTCAGGAGAACGAGAAGAACGGCCATCCGATGAGCATCCTCACCGGTCACGAGGTCGTTGTCGACGGCGCTTACCTCGGTGGCGCCGACGGCTCTGTCCCGGGTCTCGCCAACGTTGAGCCCGAGGGCTACGTGCGTCAGTGGAAGGCCGCTCAGGCTGGTGACTGGGCTACCGTCAAGGCCGAGCAGGATCGCCTTAATGAGATTTCGCACATCTGGGATGTCACCTCGGGCGTCCAGGGCTATGCCGGTGGCGTCGGCGCCTTCAAGACCGCTATGAACCTCATGGGCATCTTCGACAGCCCGACCATGCCGCGCCCGGTGAAGGCCATGACCGGCGAGAACGTCGAGGCGATTAAGAAGGTCCTCCAGGACAACGGTCTTCTGTAAAGCTTCCCCGGGCACCCGATCTTGGGGCTCAAGCGGTCGAGCGTGACCCATTAGGTCAACGCCCGACCGCTTTCACCCCAACCTCGGGCACCCGGGAAATCTTTACCAAGCTGCGGCGATAACGCAGCCTTCATTTCCTGTAGTTGTTTTTTATCTCCTAAGGAGAGCGACATGGAGAACAAGTACGTCTGCTCTGTCGATATCGGCGGAACTAAGATCGCGACTGCCATCATGGAGTACCCGGCTGACGGCAGCGTGCCCCATCCCGTTTTTGAGGCCGAGGTTCCCACCGAGGCCCAAGAGGGCGGCGAGGCCGTCTTCCAGCGTATCGAGGCGTCCATCAAGGTTGCTCTCGAGGCGAATCCCGATGTCGAGGTCCTTGGCGTCGGCATTGGTGCCGCCGGCGTCGTCGATCCCAAGACGGGCGCCATCGCGTATGCCAACGAGATCATGCCCGGCTGGTCCGGCGTTCAGTTGGGGCCGCGTCTGCGCGAGGACCTCGGTCTTCCCGTTGCCGTTGTAGGCGACGTGCAGGCTCATGCTCTGGGCGAGGCCCACTGGGGCGTCGGCAAGGGCAAGTTCTCCGTCTTGTGTCTTGGCATCGGTACGGGCATCGGCGGCGCATATGTCGAGAACGGCCGCGTGATGCAGGGCTTCCATGGTGCTGCCGGCCATATGGGCCACATCGAGTGCTCGGCTGCCGCCGGCATTCCCTGCGCCTGCGGGCGTTCCGGCCATCTGGAGTCGGTTGCTTCGGGCACTTCCATTGGTCGAATGTACGATGAGCGCTTTGGTCGCGTCGACCCCAGCCGTCCTTCGGTCGGTCGCGATGTGAACGACCTGTGCCGTGCGGGCGACGCAAAGGCGACCGAGGTCATCCATGACGCCGGCTTTGCGCTGGGTGCCAGCTTGGGCTCGCTCGCTAACATCCTGGACCCTGAGGTCATCGTGCTTTCGGGTGGCGTGATTCACCAAGGTCCCGATTGGCGTTCACAGACGTGGAAGGATTCGGTACACGAGGGCTATGCCAGCCAGGCGCTCGATCCGCTTCAGGACACGCCGATCCTCATCGGTTCTCTGGAGGGCGATGCTCCGCTCATCGGTGCCGCTGAGCATCTTCTTGCCTCGTTGAAGTAAACGTATCTGCTGTAGGAGCCTCCCGAGACAACACGCCTCGGGAGGCTGTTCTGAGAAAGGTTACAGCCTTATGACCGTCGATCCTTTGATTCAATCCCTGAAGGGCAAGCTCGTCGTGAGCGTTCAGGCGTATATGGGCGAGCCGCTTCGTACGCCCGAGACCATGGCTCAAATGTCTCGCGCTTGCGAGCTCGGCGGCGCCGCCGCCATTCGCTGCCAGGGCCTTGCCGACATTGCCGCCATTAAGGGTCGCTGTGAGGTTCCCGTCATCGGCCTGTGGAAGGATGGGCACGAGGGCGTTTACATCACGCCGACGCTGCGCCACGCTCGCGCCTGCGTTGCTGCGGGTGCCGATATCGTGGCGATCGACGCCACCGATCGTCCGCGCCCCGATGGCAAAAAGGTCGAGGATACCTTCCGCCCGCTGCACGAGGAGGGTGTGCTCCTGATGGCGGATTGTGCCACCATCGAGGACATTCGCCGTGCTGTTGATATGGGCTTTGACCTGGTATCCACCACGCTTTCTCACGGCGTCGCCGCCATCGACTGCACCATGGCCGATGGCCCCGATCTGCCGCTCCTGCGTCAGGCGACCGAGGAATTCCCCGGCCTTCCCATCATTTGCGAGGGTCGCGTGCATACGCCCGAGGAGGCTCGCGCCGCGATCGATGCTGGCGCCTGGGCCGTTGTCGTCGGCACCGCCATTACGCACCCCACGAGTATTACGAGTTGGTTCAAGGCTGCGCTTGAGGCGTAAGACAGGCCTCGTATCCGCTCGGGGCGGTATACTCAATATAGGCAATTGACCGCGCGGGATCCGGGTTGCTGGGTCCCGCGCTTGTTTTCGGGAGGCAACACATGCAAAAGGGAGATGCCATGGATGCGGCGGAGCGCTCGGAGCGCATCCCCGATATCGTCATCATCACCGGAATGTCCGGATCGGGCCGCACACAGGCCATGCACGTGTTCGAGGACATGGGCTATTTTTGCATCGATAACCTGCCTCCACGTCTCATCGCCCAGCTTGCCGAGCTCGTCGGCATCAATACGGGCGTGGGCAGGCATCTCGCCGTCACCTGCGATTTGCGTAGCCAGGGACTGTTTGACGAGCTGCTCGATGCGGTCGCCGCGCTCGAAGAGCGCGAGATGAGCTGCGACATCGTGTTCCTGGAGGCTTCTGACGAGGTGCTGATTCGTCGCTACAGCGAAAATCGCCGCCGTCATCCTATTGCCAAGCCGGGGGAGACTACGGCCGATACCATTCAGCGCGAGCGCCTTCAGCTGCAGGGCGTGCGCGACCGAGCCGATATGATTATCGACACGAGCCGTCTGCGCACCTCTGCGCTGCGCAACAAGCTACGTATGGCATTTTCCGAGCTGTCCGACCAGCAACTCATGGACGTTCACGTGTTCTCGTTTGGCTTTAAGCACGGCATGCCCGTCGAGGCGGACATTATGATCGACGTTCGTTTCCTGCCCAATCCGTTCTACGATCCCGAGATGCGCACGATGACCGGTCTCGATAAAAAGGTCTCCGATTTTGTTCTGGACCATCCCAAGACGCAGGAGTTTTGGAAGGCTTGGACACAGCTGCTCGATACGGTGATGCCGGGTTATATCGCGGAGGGCAAGCCGCAGCTTTCTATCGCCATCGGCTGCACGGGCGGCCAGCACCGCAGCGTTGCCATTGCCGAGGCCACAGCCCGTTACCTGGAAGGCGCTCAGTATCATGTGAGCATCTCCCACCGCGACCTGTCGCGCGCCAATACGAAGGCATAGGCCTGCATGTCGTTTACCGCTGAGGTGCGCGACGAGCTTGCGCGCTGCGAACCCGAATGTGAATACTGCGACTTGTCGACGCTCGCCGCCCTCACGCGCGTGAGTGGTACGCTCTCGCTTGCCGGCTCTGGGCGGTATCGTTTGACGGTTGCGACTGAGACGGGAGCCGTCGCGCGCACGATGATCACGCTGACGCATCGTATCCTTAAGCTCAAAACGGAGTTCACCGTCCGCAAATCTGTCTTGCATAAGGTTCGAAACTACCTCATCACCTTGCCTGATCAGCCAGACCTGGATAAGGCCTTGGTTCTGCTGGGTATCCTCGACCGTAGGGGAGGACTTGTCGCCGGCGTACCCCGACATATCGTTGCCCGTCCTTGCTGTAGACTTGCCTATATCCGCGGCGCGCTCATCGCGGGCGGCTTCGTGGCCGATCCACGCGGCGATTTTCATCTGGAGATCGCTGTGCAGGGCGAGCAATATGCCAAGGGACTTTGCGATTTGTTGGAGCAGATTGGGGTCCATGCTCGTGTTAATGCACGGCGGGGGTCATATGCCGTGTACATTAAGAGCGCCGAGGAAATCGAGCATCTATTAAAGCTGATTGGTGCCAAGCGTAGCGTTGCCGAGATTGAGGAGGCGCGCGCGGTCAAGTTGGTTAAGAACGATGTGAACCGTCGCGTGAATGCCGAGCTCGCCAACCAGACCAGAAGCGCCGGTGCTGCCCAACATCAGCTTGCGCTTATCGATGAGCTCGAGCAGCGTGGCCTTCGCGATGCGCTTCCGGATGCCTTGGCGGTCTTTTGCGACCTGCGCGAGCGCTATCCTGATCTGTCGCTGCGTGATTTGGGGGAGATGGCTGACCCTCCCTTGTCGAAGTCAGCCCTCTACCATCGTGTTTTACGGCTTGAAAAGATCATTGAAGCAAACAGGTAGTTTGAAGTAACGACTTATATATGGATTTAGCTGCTATTTTAGTCTTTAAAACGTTTTAACGTAAATTTGATTTTCAATTTCGAGCATTCTCGTGAAATTCAAGTCAAAAAAAAGGTATATTAGGCGAGTGGTTAGTTTGTGGGCCTCAACGGCGGGCGCTGTAGCTCGCGGGGGCCTTACGAAAGGAGACACAATGGCAGTAAAGGTTGCTATTAACGGCTTCGGTCGCATCGGTCGTCTGGCTTTCCGTCAGATGTTCGGTCATGAGGGCTCCGAGATCGTCGCTATCAACGACCTCACCTCTCCCGATATGCTCGCTTACCTGCTGAAGTACGACTCCACGCAGGGCAACTACGCTCGCGATCACGAGGTCGTTGCTGGCGAGGATTCCATCACCGTTGACGGCAAGGAGATCAAGATCTACAAGGAGGCCGACGCTAACAACCTGCCTTGGGGCGACCTTGACGTCGACGTCGTTCTCGAGTGCACCGGCTTCTACACCAGCAAGGCTAAGGCTCAGGCCCACATCAACGCTGGCGCCAAGAAGGTCGTCATCTCCGCTCCGGCCGGCAGCGATCTGCCCACCATCGTGTACAACGTCAACCATGAGACGCTGACCGCTGAGGACAACATCATCTCCGCTGCTTCCTGCACCACCAACTGCCTCGCCCCGATGGCCAAGGGTCTGAACGACTTTGCTCCCATCGTGTCCGGCATCATGACCACCATCCACGCCTTCACCGGCGACCAGATGCCGCTCGACGGCCCGCAGCGCAAGGGCAACTTCCGTCGCTCCCGCGCCTGCTCCGAGAACATCGTCCCGAACACCACGGGCGCTGCCAAGGCCATCGGCCTGGTTCTCCCCGAGCTCAACGGCAAGCTCATCGGTGCCGCCCAGCGCGTCCCGACGCCGACCGGCTCGTTGACCAACCTCTACGCCGTCGTTGACAAGAAGGTCACCGTCGACGAGGTCAACGCTGCCATGAAGGCCTACGCCGAGACCATCCCCGAGACCTTCGCCTACAACGAGGACCAGATCGTCTCCCGCGACATCGTCGGCGAGACCCACGGCTCCATCTTCGACGCCACTCAGACCATGTGCTCTGACCTCGGCAACGGCCAGACCCTCGTTCAGGTCACCTCTTGGTACGACAACGAGAACTCCTACACCTCTCAGATGGTCCGCACCATCAAGTACTTCGAGAAGTTCGTTGCTTAATTTAGCTTTTAGCGAATAGCTCGTTGAGCGTCTAAAGAAGGGCGCGGCCTTATAGGGCTTACACCCTAGGGTCGCGCCCTTTTTATAAGAAATCGTCTGCCGTAATGGGAGGCAGACACGTACGAAAGGTAGAAGCAAACATGGCCTTTACCAAGAAGACCGTCCGCGACATCGATGTCGACGGAAAGCGCGTTCTCGTCCGCGTTGACTTTAACGTGCCTATCAAGGATGGCGTCGTTGGCGACACCACCCGTATCAAGGCTGCCCTGCCCACCATCAACTACCTCGTTGAGCACAACGCTCGCGTCATCCTCATGAGCCACCTCGGCCGTCCCGAGGGCACCGGCTTCCAGCCCGAGCTGTCCCTCGAGCCCGTCGCCAAGAAGCTCGCTGAGCTCTCTGGTCTCGACGTTGCCTTTGTCGCTGACACCTACGGCGAGAAGGCTGCTGAGGCTGTCGCCGCCGTCGAGCCGGGTAAGGTCCTCGTTCTCGAGAACGTCCGTTTTGACAAGCGTGAGAAGAAGAACGATCCCGAGATCGCCAAGAAGCTCGCTTCCTATGGTGACGTCTTCGTTCTCGATGCCTTCGGCACCGCTCACCGCGCCCAGGGTTCCGTCGTGGGCCCCGCCGCTTACCTGCCTGCCGTCGCCGGCTTCTTGCTCGAGAAGGAGGTCGACACGCTGACCGGCATCTTCGCCGAGCCCGAGCGCCCCTTCGTCGCCATCGTCGGCGGTTCCAAGGTTTCCTCCAAGATCGGCGTTCTCGATCACCTCATCGACTCCGCTGACACCCTGATCATCGGTGGCGGCATGGCCTACACCTTCTTCCTGGCTCAGGGCCTGTCCGTTGGTCAGTCCCTCAAGGAAGAGGACTGGGTCGAGCGCGCCGGCGAGATGCTCAAGAAGGCCGAGGAGAAGGGCGTCAAGATTCTGCTCCCCATCGACAACCGTGTTGCCGATCACTTTGGCGAGGACGCTGTCCCCGAGGTTGTTGCTTCCGACGCTATCCCCGACGATCGTGAGGGTATGGACATCGGTCCCAAGACCGAGGAGCTCTATGCCGAGGCTGTCAAGGGCGCCAAGACCGTGTTCTGGAACGGCCCCATGGGCGTCTTCGAGTTTGACAACTTTGCTCACGGCACCCAGGCTATCGCCGAGGCTCTCGCCGAGGCTGACTGCACCTCGATCATCGGCGGTGGCGACTCTGTCGCAGCTGTCAACAAGTTCAACCTGGCCGACAAGATGAGCTGGATCTCCACCGGTGGTGGCGCTTCCATGGAGCTCGTCGAGGGTAAGGCCCTGCCCGGAGTGGAGGCGCTTCTCGATGCCTAATCGCACCCTTCTTATCGCTGGTAACTGGAAGATGAACAACGACGTCGCCGAGGCCGCCAAGCTCGCCGACGAGCTGGCTCAGGCTCTGCCCGAGGTTCCGGCTGGCGTCGAGGTGCTCGTCTGCCCTCCGACCATCGACATCACCACGGTTCATGACCGCATTCAGGCTGCCCCCATCGCCCTCGGTGCACAGAACGTGTACTGGGAGGCCAAGGGTGCCTTCACCGGTGAGTCTTCTTGCGACATGCTCAAGTCCGCTGGCTGCACCTACTGCATCATCGGTCACTCCGAGCGTCGCGACTACTTCCACGAGACCGACGAGGACCAGAACAAGAAGGCTAAGGCTCTCGTTGCCGCCGGTCTTGTTCCCGTCTTCTGCTGCGGCGAGTCCCTCGAGGTCCGCGAGGCTGGCACCTATGTCGAGCACGTCGTGAACCAGGTCAAGGCTGGCCTTGCTGGCCTTGAGATCACCTGCCCCAAGCAGGTTGTCGTCGCCTACGAGCCCATCTGGGCCATCGGCACAGGCAAGACCGCTACCGCCGAGGACGCTCAGGAGGTCTGCGGCGCTATCCGTGAGACCCTCAAGGAGATGTTCGGCGAGGAGCTCGCCAACGGCATCCGCGTGCTGTATGGCGGTTCCGCCAAGCCCGGCAACATCGCCGAGCTCGTCGCCAAGCCCGACGTTGACGGCGCCCTCGTGGGCGGCGCTTCGCTCAAGGCTGCCGACTTCGCCTCTATGGTCGTCAAGGCAGGCGAGTAGGACATATGGCACAACGTCATCTTCCTGCACTCCTGATCATCATGGATGGTTGCGGCCTTGCTCCGGCCGATGGCGAGAACGCCGTCGCCGCTGCCAAGACGCCCTTCCTTGATAGCCTGTACGAGAAGTACCCCCACACCACGCTCGGCGCTTCGGGCGAGGACGTGGGTCTTCCCGATGGCCAGATGGGCAACTCCGAGGTGGGTCACCTCAACATCGGTGCCGGACGCATCGTGTTCCAGGAGCTTTCGCGCATCAACAACGCCATCAAGGACGGCTCCATCGCCAAGAACGAGGTTTTTGTCAAGGCTATGGACGACGTCAAGGCTGACGGTAAGACTCTCCACCTCATGGGCCTTATGAGCCCGGGCGGTGTTCATTCTCACATGAACCACGTCGAGGCTCTGGTCAAGATGGCTGCCGAGCACGGTGTCAAGACCGTTCGCGTCCACGCCTTCATGGATGGTCGCGACGTTGACCCGCAGTCCGGTGCCGGTTACATGAGTGAGTTCTGCGCCTTCCTGGCTAAGATCTCCGAGGAGACCGGTTGCGACGCTCGCGTTGCCACCGTCTCGGGTCGTTATTGGGCGATGGACCGCGACAACCGTTGGGAGCGCATCCAGCGCGCCTACGACGTCATGGTCAACGCGTCCGATGCTGATACCGACCCCGTTGCCGGTATCAAGGCCTACTACGAGAAGGACCCGCGCGGCGACGAGTTCGTCGAGCCCTTCGCTGCCCACAACGAGGGCATTCACGAGGGCGACGCGGCCATCTTCTTCAACTTCCGTCCTGACCGCGCTCGTCAGATGACCCGCGTGTTCACGGACAAGGAGTTCGACGGCTTTGAGCGCGAGCAGATCAAGCTTTCGCACTTTGTGACGATGACCGAGTACGATCCGACGTTTGACGTCGAGGTCGCCTTCCCCAAGACGTTCCCCGAGAACGTCCTGGCCGACGTTATCGCCGCCAATGGCCTGAAGCAGCTGCACACTGCCGAGACCGAGAAGTACGCCCACGTGACGTTCTTCCTCAACGGCGGCATCGAGGAGCCCAAGGAGGGCGAGGAGCGCGTGCTCGTCGCTTCCCCCAAGGTCGCTACCTACGATCTGCAGCCCGAGATGAGCGCTCCCGAGGTTACCGAGAAGCTCGTCGCCGCCATCAACGAGGATCGCGCTGATTTCTACATCGTGAACTTCGCGAACTGCGACATGGTTGGTCACACCGGTGTCTTCGACGCCGCCGTTAAGGCTGTCGAGGCTGTTGACGATGCCCTGTCCAAGGTTGTCCCGGCGATTCTCGCCAAGGGCGGCTTTGCACTGATTACCGCCGACCACGGCAACGCCGATCACATGTTTGACGTTGCTTCCGACGGTTCCAAGCATCCGTTTACGGCTCACACCACCAACCGTGTGCCGTTCATCATCGTTGATGAGAAGGCACAGCTCACCGGTATCGAGGACGGCCGTCTTTCCGATATCGCTCCGACCATGCTCACCATGGCTGGTATTGAGCCTTCCGCCGAGATGACGGGCCGCGTGCTCGCCACCGAGGCCTAATAGAAAACAAATACCGTTTTCTAGTAAGGGGGTTGTCCACAACCGGACAACCCCCTTTTTGGTATTTCTGCCATTTCTACCCCGTCCTTGAGTGGCAGGTAGGGGAGAGCGGGGGATTGTGGTACAGTACTGGAGTTTGAACTGTTCTATTAAGGAGCTTATCTATGGGTCCGTTCCAGATTCTTCTGTTTGTCGTTTGGGCTGTCTCTGCCGTGGCGCTGACGATTCTCGTCCTGATGCATTCCGGTAAGGGCACCGGCGTTTCGGATATGATCGCTAGCTCGCTGTATAACTCCAGCTCTGCCACGGGCGTCATGGAGCAGAACCTCGATCGCCTGACGGTAATTATGGCCGTTGTTTTTGCTGTGTGCGTCGTCCTGTGCATGTTCTTCTTCCCGCAGGGCATCGTCGGCTACTAAGCATCGGCGTATATACGTTTGCAATGGGTCTCGCAGGTGCGGGACCCTTTTTGTTCAAGACTTTAGTCCGCTGGCCGCGCAGCGGCCAGCTTTAAACCACCCGCTACGCGGGTGGAGACAAACGGCTTTACAAAGCCACCCCTCCGACCGATATTGACGATTGTTCAGGCCGTCAAGAATTCGAGTCGAAGGGGTGGTCGCCATGGCCCAGAAGGCCTACAGCCTTTCCCACACGAAGTGGATGTGCAAGTACCACATCGTGTTCACGCCGAAGTATAGGCGCAAAGTGATCTACAACCAAATCAGGAGCGACATAGGGGAGATCCTCAGGAAGCTGTGCGAGTACAAGGGGATCGAGATAATCGAGGGGCACCTGATGCCCGACCACGTGCACGTGCTGCTGGCGATCCCGCCGAAGTACAGCGTCGCGAGCGTCATGGGCTACCTGAAGGGGAAGAGCTCGCTGATGATATTCGACAGGCACGCCAACCTCAAGTACAAGTTCGGCAACAGGAAGTTCTGGGCGGAGGGCTACTACGTGTCCACCGTCGGCCTGAACGAGGCGACGATCGCCAAGTACATCAGGGGGCAGGAGTCCCACGACATCGCGCTGGACAAGCTGAGCGTGAAGGAGTACGAGGACCCCTTCAAGAGGGGGTGATGCTGCCGGTTCGACCGGCGCGCCACGGGTCAAGATGCACTAGGCCTGGACGAAGTCCGGGCCCGCGCCTTTAGACGCGAGCCCGGGGCCCGTGGGTTATACCCTAAGAGCAAACCACCCTTTTTAAGGGTGGTTCTGATTGGGCGTCATCCCGTTCGTTTTTTGGCGTGGTTCTCTACATTCCTCACTGGCTCCGGCAAAAAATGGGGATAGAGTAGGACAAACGCGTCGAATACGAACGGCGTGGGAGAGCGGGCAAGTGCGCCCGCGTGGGAGAGGTTGCCGTCCATGCTGGAGCTCAAAGGCATTTGCAAAAGGTACGTTACGCAGTCGTTTACGCAGGTGGCGCTCGACAGCGTAAGCCTATCTTTTCGCGATAACGAGTTCGTGGCCATTCTGGGTCCCTCGGGCTCGGGTAAAACCACGATGCTCAACGTTATCGGTGGACTGGATCACTTTGATTCTGGCGACCTGCTGATCGACGGCATCTCGACCAAGGACTTTCACGATCGCGATTGGGATGCCTATCGCAACAACCGCATCGGCTTTGTGTTCCAGAGCTATAACCTCATTCCGCATCAGACCATTTTGGAAAACGTGGAGCTGGCGCTCACGCTTACGGGTGTGGGGCATGCCGAGCGCCGCCAGCGTGCACGCGAGGCGTTGGAGAAAGTCGGCCTGGGCGAGCATGTTAACAAGCGCCCGAGCCAGCTATCGGGCGGACAGATGCAGCGCGTGGCCATCGCCCGTGCCCTGATCAACGACCCCGAGATCGTGCTGGCAGACGAGCCGACCGGTGCCTTGGACTCTACAACGTCCGTGCAGGTCATGGACTTGCTTAAGGACGTTGCGCGCGAC